>JAQGLH010000267.1 GCA_028293005.1 Alphaproteobacteria bacterium | reverse complement strand
TCGACGGACGTCGTCGCCCGGTCGCCGGATCGGGGTCGTGCGGTCCGAGCGCGATCCATTCCTCGTCTGGCATCGCGAGGTCGAGCGCCGGGAAGACGACAAGGCCGTTCGGCGAACGCGCGACCGTGCGCAGCAAGCGCGCGACCGCCGGCGCGCTGGTGGTGATGCCGGCGGCGACGACGAAGCCCCTGGGAGGCGCGTCGCGCCAGCGGCGCGCTACAGCCGAAAGCACGCGGTTGCGGCGGTCGGCAAGCTCGATGCAGCCTCTCGCCGCGAGCATCTTCGGCCATTCGTCGAGAATGATGCGCAGGCGATCGAGCGACTTCTGCCAGTGAATCGAGAGATCGGGCAGGTCGGCTGCGACGCCGTGCAGCTGCGCCGGATCGACCTCCTCGATCAACAGCTGGTCGAGCGTGCGCGCCAGATCCTCGGCCAGGCGAAGCGCCTCGGCGGCGTGGATATCCCCAGGCATGTGGCGTTGCACGAGCTGCGCCAGGCGCATCAGCCGTTCGATCGGCGCCATCGCCGGCGGGATCGCCTCGGCCGCATCGAGCGGCTCGATCGCGCCGCCGATCCGAGCCTCGAGCTCTTCATCGCCGATCGGGACGAGACGCGGCAGCAACAACCCGCCCTCGGAGCGCCGCACGAAGGCATCGATGACCGCTCGCGCGGCGCGATTGCTCGGCACGAGGATGATACCCTGGGCAAGGCCCACCTTGTCCCGGCCGTGACGCGCGATCAGCCCCGCGGCGAGCGCGTCCGCGAAGGCCCGGTGCGGCGGGATCGTATAGACGGACGGTCGGGAGGACTGGCTCACGGACAAGGAATAGCCGGTCTGGCACGGCGGCGTCGAGGGGCAGTTGGGTCGAGAGGCAGTGGGTTAACGGGTAGGTGGGCTAAGGGGATCGGATGCTCCTTACTCAGACCGTACCGAGCAGCTCTTCGGTCTTCTTGACGTTGATCGGCGTGCCGACGTCGAACCACAGACCCTGATGGACCGCGCCGAAGCAGCGTCCCTCGGCAATCGCCCGGTCCCACAATATGTTGGTCGAGAAAGGTCCGTCCGGCACCGGCCCCGCGCAGAGCCGCTTCGAAACCATCTGCACGCCGGTGTAGACGAACGGAGCGACGCCGCCGCTCTTCTTGCGGCGGAGAGCGCCGGTCACCCCCATATGGAAATCGCCCTGCCCCGAATGGCAATTGGCACGGGCGAGCGGGACCAGCAGCAGCAGTGCGTCCATGCGCGCATCATCCCAGCTCGACGCCAGCAGCCGGAGCGAATCGAGCGGGCCGTCGATCCAGAGATTGTCCGAATTGACGACGAAGAACGGATCGGCATCGATCAACGGCAGCGCGTTCACCAGCCCTCCCCCGGTTTCGAGCAACTGGTTGCGCTCGTCCGAGATGATGATCTCGATACCCTTCACGCGGTTGGCGAGGTGCGCCTCCAGCGCGTCGGCGAGATAATGGACGTTGACGACCGCGCGCTTGACCCCCGCCGTGCGAAGCCGATCGAAGCAATGATCGATCAGCATCTTGCCGGCGACCTCGACGAGCGGCTTCGGACGGGTGGCCGTGAGCGGACGCATCCTTTTGCCGAGGCCCGCGGCCATGACCAACGCGACCTCGGGAACCGCGACGTGCGGATCGGGACGGATCGCTAGCGGTCGCTGGCTACTGGTCACCGGCCGCCCGCGTCGGTCCAGGCGGCGGCCCTTTTCTCGGGCGGCACGTTGGCGTCGAACCAGGCGCGCACCGGTTCGAGCGCGGGGTGGCGCAGATTGCGCTCGAGATAGGCCCAGACTCTCGGCTGGAACGGGAGGTAATGCGGCTTGCCGTCGCGCTTCCAAAGCCGGGTGAAGATGCCGAGGATCTTACTGTTCCGCTGAGCCCCGAGAATCTCGTAATGGGCGCGAAACAGGGCGGGATCGGCGATTTCGGCCGCGGCAAAATAACGCTCGAGCATCGCTTTCTCGAGGGCGGGATCGACGTCGCGGCGCGCATCCTGAAGCAGCGACACCAGATCATAGGCCGGATGGCCGGCGAGCGCATCCTGGAAATCGAGCAGGCCGAGTTCGCGGCGGCCGGGCAGGACCATCAGATTGTCGGCGTGATAATCGCGCAGCACCAGCACCGGATTGCGCTCGACCCACTCGAGGACGTCGCCCCAGACCGCCTGCCAGGCGGCGCGATAGCCGGCCTCGTCGACGTCGATCGCGACGGCCGGCGCATACCATTCGGTGAGCAGGCCGGCTTCGCGCTCCATCGCGGCAGCATCGTAGGACGCGATGTCATCGGGCGCGGGCGCGCGGCCAAGCGCGGCGAGCGTGTCGACCGCGCTTTCGTAGATGGCGCGCTCGCGCTCGGGTTCGCGGGCGAGCAACGGACCGACCCGATCGTCGCCGAAATCCTCGAGCAGCAGCAGGCCCTTCTCGCGATCGAGCGCGAGCGGCTTCGGCGGGGTGAAGCCGCGCTCGAGCAGATATTGCGCGACCTTGAGGAACGGGCCGACATCCTCATGCTCGGGCGGCGCGTCCATCAGCACCGCGCTTTCGCCATTGCGGTGGACGCGGAAATAACGGCGGAACGAGGCGTCGCCCGCGAGCGGGCGGATGTCGGCGCCCGCCCAGCCGTTCGCAGCCAGAAATGCCGGTGCCGAGGCCGGCGGAATCATCGTGGAGGCCATCTACCCTCCCAAGCGGGCGGCACATGGGCTGTCAAGGCGCGCGCACCGCCATCGCTCGCAAGATGGAGCTGGAGGCTGTCGGCCCAGAGGTCGGCGCCGAGGCGTTCCGGCCATTCGACGATCAGCGCGGCTTCATCGCGCGCTTCGTCGAGCCCCAGCTCGGGCAATTCCTCGTGATGGTCGATCCGATAGAGATCTACGTGCCAGAGCGGTAGCCGCATCCCGGGAACGTCGTAGACCTGGACAATCGGAAAGGTCGGGCTGGCGACGTCGCCGTCAAAGCCAAGCCCGCGCAGCACACCGCGCGCGAGGGTCGTCTTGCCCGCGCCAAGATCGCCGAACAAGGCGACCACGTCACCAACGCGCAACGCCCCGGCCAACGCCTCGCCGAGCCTGTCGGTGGCGCCCGCATCGGCCAGGCGCATCAGGCGGCAGCGCCCGTGCGCGGCAGCCGGACGATGACGACGGTGCCCTCGCCGAGCTTGGACTGGAGCTCGATCGAACCGCCATGCGCCTCGACGAACTGCTTGGCGAGCGGCAAGCCGAGGCCCAATGCTGCATCCTCGCCGGCCTGGCCGTCCGCGCTCCGGCTGAAGCGGTCGAAGACGCGCGCCTGATCCGCGGGTGCGATCCCGGCGCCGTTGTCGGAGACGCTGATTTCGGCCTGCTTGGCATTGCCGCCCGCGCGCAGCGTCACCTTCCCGCCCTCGCTGGTATAAGCAAAGGCATTGCGCAGCAGATTGTCGAGCGACTGGCGCAGCCGCCGCTGGTCGCCATTGATCTCGCCGGCGCTCCGCTTCACCTCGATGACGAAATCGATCTCCTTGCGGTCGGCGGTAGCTTTGAAGTCGGCTGCGGCTTCGCGGCACAGGGCGGCGAGATCGACTCGATCTTCGGCGAGCAGCAGGCTGCCGGAATCGCTTTGGGTGAGATCGAGCACGTCGTCGATCAGCACCCCGAGGCGCACCACCGAATCGAGGATCGCGCTGACATAGTCCGAGGCCTGCGTCGGCAGCTCGCCCGCATAACCTCCAGCGAGCATCTCGGCGAAGCCGCTGATCGAGGTGAGCGGGGTGCGCAACTCGTAGCTCATGTTCGAGACGAAGGCGGTCTTGAGCTGGTCGGCTTCCTCCAGCGCTTCGTTGCGCTCGCGAAGCGCGGTCTCGATCACGCGCGAGTCGGTGATGTCGAGCATCGTGAACAGCGCGTTGCCGTCGGGCAGCGGCACCGCCGCGAATTCAAAATCGCGGCCGTCGACCAGCGACACCCGGCCTTTGCGCTGCTTGCGTTCGATCGTGGCAGTGCGGACCAGCTCGCGCATCAAGCTGGCGTGCGCGGGATTCTTGAGCTTCTTGGCGAGATGGGGCGTAAGCGTGTCGACGCGCGGGTGCGCGGCGAGCTGCTCCTCCTCGAACTGCCACAGCTCGCGGAAACGGTTGTTCCAGAGATGCAGTCGGCCATCCGATGCGAACACGCCGACCGCCTCGAACAGATTATCGAAGGTGGCGGTCCGCACGCGCAGCAGGGTGTCGCGCGCGGAGGCGAGCTGGATCTGCTCGGTACGGTCCTCGAAGATAAGCAGCAGGCCGCCGTCGGGAAGTGGCTGCGCGACAACGCGCAGATGCTTGCCGCCCGGGAGCAGCCAATCCTCCTCATCCGCCATCAGCCCCCCGGTGAACCAGCGCCTCTTCTCGTCCTTCCAATCGGGGAAATCGCGCACCTCCGGCAGATTGCCGCCCTCGCGCATGCGATCGAGCACCCGATCGAATTCCGGGCGATCGGCGAGCCATTCGGCCTGGAGCGAGAACAGCCGCGCGAACGGCTGGTTGAAGAAGATCAGGCTGCGATCGCGCCCGAA
>JAQGLH010000251.1 GCA_028293005.1 Alphaproteobacteria bacterium | reverse complement strand
AACTCTCCTTCGAGGGAACAGATGCGATCTAGTCCGTCGATTCCGCCAAGAGACTCCGGCAGCAGCGAATTCACCAGTTCGAGCGCAATCCGGCCGGCCATGAGGCCGACCTGCTCCTCGGCATAAGCGAACATCACATTGTAGATCCCGGGCTTGCGCTTGACCGAGCGGGTCTTCCCTCGCGTCACGCGGTGCCCGGCGATCGTCTGCAGCTCGAGCGCGACATGTTCGGCGACGTGACCGATCCAGGTTCCTTCGCGCAGGCGCCGGACGAAGCCGCCTGGCGTGCGATGGCAGCAGCCATGATTTTCGAGCCCCGGCAGCAACGCGAGCAATGCGTCGGTGAAACCGGGCAATTTCTGTGTCGGCCATTCCTCGATCCGGCCAAGATCCACCTGGACGCGGATCATTGGCGTGTGGCTATAATAATGAGGGCCGCGATAAACCCCGGTCTCGATCACATTCATCTGCTGCGTGAGGAGCTTCGTCGCCGAATCGCTCTGCGCGCCAAAGAACATCTGGCTCATTGCCTCTCCGTGTCTTTTCTGCGGTTCCTGAAGAGGTCTTCAAAGCCGGCCTAAACAGCCACAGGAACGCTGAGGTTGCCGAACTAAATGCATGCAATCAAACCAGAGTTCCGGGCGAACACGCTAATTCAGGTTAGCGCGGCAAGCAGGTCGCGGCCCAAGCGATCGTTTCGGACCATTGCAGCTTGTGCAGGCGAAGCGCAGGCTGCATATCCCCGCCCAAAGAGCGAGAGAGCGGATGGCCGACCTAATTCCTCCCCCAGCAGCAGCGGTTTCGAACACGCACTGCAACGCAGCCGAATATGAGGCGCGCTACCGGCAATCGATCGATGAACCCGATGCTTTCTGGCAGGGCCAGGCGCGGCGGCTCGACTGGGTGCGCGAACCGACCATCATCGGCAACTGGTCCTACGACCCTGTCGATATCAAATGGTATGAAGATGGCGTCCTAAATCTTTGCTATAATTGTGTTGATCGTCACCTCGCCGAGCGCGCGGACGAGGTTGCCCTGATCTGGGAGGGGGACACACCGGGCGTTGTCCGCACCTTCACCTACGGCGAGCTCTACCGCCAAGTCGTGCGGATGGCGAATAGCCTCAAGATGCTCGGCGTCACCAAGGGCGACCGGGTCACCATCTACATGCCGATGATCCTCGACGCGGCGGTGGCAATGCTCGCCTGCGCGCGCATCGGCGCGGTCCATTCGGTGGTGTTCGGCGGCTTTTCGCCCGAGGCGCTGCGCGGCCGCATCGAGGATTGCGGCAGCCGCTTCGTCATCACTGCCGACGGCGGCATGCGCGGCGGCAAATTGGTGCCGCTCAAGGCGAACGTCGACGAGGCGCTCGATGGAGCGCAGCAGGTCGACGCGGTGCTCCTCATCCGCCATGCCGGCAACGAAGTCAGCAAGATCGACGGCCGCGACCATTGGTTTCACGAACTCGCCGAGACGGTGCCCGACGAATGCCCGTGCGAGCCGATGCGGGCCGAGGATCCCCTGTTCATCCTCTACACCTCGGGATCGACCGGCAAGCCCAAGGGCGTGCTGCACACAACCGGCGGCTACGGCGTCTGGACCGCGGCCACCTTCCATTATGTGTTCGATTATCGCCCGGGCGAGATCTTCTGGTGCACCGCCGATGTCGGCTGGGTCACCGGCCATTCCTATGTCGTCTACGGCCCGCTCGCCAACGGCGCGACCAGCCTGATGTTCGAGGGCGTTCCCAATTATCCCGACGTCAGCCGCTTCTGGGAGATGATCGAGCGCCACAAGGTCAACATCTTCTACACCGCCCCGACCGCCATCCGCGCGCTGATGCGCGACGGCGAGGAGCCGGTGAAGCGCCACGACCGCTCGTCGGTGCGGCTGCTTGGGACGGTCGGCGAGCCGATCAATCCCGAGGCGTGGCGATGGTATCATGACGTCATCGGCGACGGCCGTTGCCCGGTGGTCGACACCTGGTGGCAGACGGAGACTGGCGGGATCATGATCACCACCCTGCCCGGCGCGCATGCGATGAAGCCGGGATCGGCGGGGCACCCCTTCTTCGGCGTCGTGCCGCAGCTGGTCGACGGCGCCGGCGAGGTGCTCGAAGGCGCAGCCTCGGGGAATTTGTGCATCAGCCGGAGCTGGCCCGGGCAGATGCGCACCGTCTACGGCGACCACGGACGGTTCGTGCAGACCTATTTCTCGACCTATAAGGGCAAATACTTCACCGGCGACGGCTGCCGCCGCGACGAGGACGGCTATTATTGGATTACCGGCCGGGTCGACGACGTGCTCAACGTCTCCGGCCACCGCATGGGGACCGCCGAGGTGGAATCGGCGCTGGTTGCCCACCCGCTCGTCGCAGAGGCCGCAGTGGTCGGCTTCCCGCACGACATCAAGGGCCAGGGGATCTATTGCTACGTGACGCTGCTCGCTGGCGAGGAACCCAATGCGCAGCTCGAAGCCGAGCTGAAGCAATATGTCAGGAAGGAGATCGGACCGATCGCCACGCCCGACCATCTCCACTTCACGCCCGCGCTGCCGAAGACGCGT
>JAQGLH010000238.1 GCA_028293005.1 Alphaproteobacteria bacterium | reverse complement strand
TGATCGACAAAGCCGCCGCCAACGCTGCGGTGTTGAAGCAGCATCATCCGGACGTAGAGGTAATCGTCGCCGATCTCGCCGAGGACGATGGCTGGCAGGACACGCTCCGCGGCAGCGATGTGCTCGTCCACGGCCATGCGCAGATCGGGGGGCTGGTCCCCGCCGAGTTCGTCCGCAACAACATCACCGCCAGCGAGCGTGTGATGGCGGCCGCCGAGGCGCATGGCGTGCCTTATGTCGTCAACATCTCCTCGTCCGTCGTCAATTCGATGGCGGTGGATGATTATACGGAAACGAAAAAGGCGCAGGAGGCGCTGGTCGCCGCGACGGGCATCCCGCAGATCGTGCTGCGGCCGACGCTGATGTTCGGCTGGTTCGACCGCAAGCACGTCGGCTGGCTCGCCCGCTTCATGGAGAAAATGCCGGTCTTCCCGATCCCCGGATCAGGCCGCTATCTCCGCCAGCCGCTTTATGTCGGGGACTTTTGCAACATCGTCGTTGCCGCGATCGAGCGGCGAATGGAGGGAACCTACAACATCACCGGCCAGGAACGGATCGAATATATTGACCTGATCCGTGCGATGAAGCGCGCGATCCGGGCGCGCACCCCGATCGTGCCCATTCCCTATCGCCTGTTCGCGATCCTGCTGCGCGGCTATGGCCTGTTCAGCAAGAACCCGCCGTTCACCGAGAAACAGCTCGCGGCGCTCTCCACGCCCGACGTGTTCGAGGTGATCGACTGGCCTCGCATCTTCGGGGTGCGGGCGACGCCGCTCGGCGACGCCTTCGACGAGACGTTTCGCCACCCGGTCTATTCCAAGATCGCGCTGCAATTCTAAAGCTCCATATGCCGAGACCCCGGTCGTTCCCGTTCCTTCTGCAGGAGCCACGCTGATGGCGCGTGTCGTCGTTATCGGCGCCGGCGCGATGGGGCTTGCGGCTGCCTATCACGCCGCCAAGGCCGGCCATCAGGTCGAGGTGCTCGAGGCGGGAGCCGAGCCCGGTGGCATGGCCGCGCATTTCGACTTCGACGGCATCTCGATCGAACGCTTCTATCATTTCGTCTGCAAGGCCGACCGGCCGACGTTCGAGTTGCTGGATGAGCTCGGCCTCGGCGACAAGATGCGCTGGCGCAAGACGACGATGGGTTATTTCTCGGGTGGCAAGCTCCACCGATGGGGCGATCCGATATCGCTGCTGCGCTATCCGGGCGTGAGCCTGCTCGCCCGGCTTCGCTACGGCCTGCTTGCCTTCGTTTCGACCAAGCGCGAGCGCTGGGACGCGCTCGAAACGCAGAGCGCGCGCGAATGGATCACGCGCTGGTCCGGCAAGGAGGCCTATGACAAGCTTTGGAAGCCGCTCTTCGACCTCAAATTTTACGAATATGCCGACGACGTCTCCGCAGCCTGGATCTGGACCCGGGTGAAGCGCATCGGGCGCTCTCGAAGGTCGCTGTTCGAGGAGCAGCTCGGCTATATCGAGGGCGGCAGCCAGACCCTCGTCGACCGGCTGGTCGAGCGCATCGAGGGCATGGGCGGGCAGATACGCCTCTCGACTCCCGCGATACGCGTCGTCACCGGCCAAGGACAGGTGACGGGCGTCGAGGCTTCCGACGGCTTCCACCCGGCCGACGCGGTCATTTCGACGATGCCCACGCCGCTTGTATCCGCGCTCGTGCCGGACCTGCCCGACGAATGGAAGGCACGATACGAGGCAATCAACAACATCGGCGTCTGCTGCCTCCTGTTCAAGCTCCGCAAGTCCGTCACGCCGCACTTCTGGGTGAACATCTCCGAACCGGACATCGCCATTCCCGGCATCATCGAATTCTCGAACCTCCGGCCGATGCCCAATGGCGAGGCGATCGTGTTCGTCCCTTATTACATGCCGGTCACCAACCCCAAATTCTCCTGGGACGACGACCGCCTGCTCGACGAGGCGTTTTCGTACGTCAGCCGGCTTAATCCGGCGATCGGGCCGGACGACGTTCTCGCTCGTAAGGTCGCGCGGCTTCGCCACGCCCAGCCGGTCTGCGAGCCGGGCTTCGCCGCCAAGCTGCCGCCGGTTCAAACCCCGATTGCCGGCCTGCAGATTGCGGACACCTGCTTCTATTATCCCGAGGATCGCGGCATCGCCGAGAGCGTTCGGCTCGCGGCCGAGATGGCGGGGCGGGTGCAGCCATGAAGGTGCAAGGGGGGTCAGCCAGGCAGCGCGGCGATGGCCGCCAGCTGGCGAGCTTCGTCGTCACCGGCGCCATCGCGGCCGCCGTCAATCTCGTTGCGCGCTGGCTGCTGAGCCTGGTCCTGCCCTATGAGGTCGCCATCATGGTTGCGTTCCCGATCGCCATGACCACCGCATTCCTGCTGGCGCGGCGCTACGTTTTCGCCCCCGGCGGCGGCGGCTGGGTGGCCGAATATGGCCGCTTCATCCTTGTCAATCTGATGGCCTTCGTGATTGTGCTCGGCGTCAGCGTCGGCTTCGCACGGCTGATCTTTCCCTTCATCGGGTTCGTCTGGCACCCCGAGGATATCGCCCATCTGATCGGCGTGATGAGTCCGCTTCTCCTCAGCTATTATGCGCACAAGCATTATTCGTTCGCGACACGGGAGCAACAGCCATGAACGAGGCGCCGGCCGCATCGTCGCTCGAGGTGCCGCTGGTCGTCGACGTCGACGGCACCTTGGTCAAGAGCGACCTGCTGCACGAGGCCGCGCTCCAATTTGTGGCCCGGCATCCCCTGGAGATTTGGCGCCTCTTTTATTGGCTGTTCGGTGGCAAGGCGAAGCTCAAGGCCAAGATCGCCGACCGGGTAAGTCCTGGCGTGGACACGATCCCGCTGCGCGAGCAGACGGTCGCGGCAATTCGCGATGCGCAAGCGGCAGGTCGGCCGGTTTATTTGGCTTCCGCCTCCGATCGGCGATGGGTCGAGCCGATCGCCGAGCGCGTGGGCGGTATCGCCGGCGTGCTCGCGTCGGACGGCCGCGTCAATCTTGCCGGCTCGGCAAAGGCGGCGGCACTGGTAACCAGGTTCGGGCGGCGGAACTTCGACTATATCGGCGACGACCGTGTCGATTTTCCGGTCTGGGCCGAGGCCCGGCGGCAGCTCCTCGTCGGCCATGGACCATTGTTGGAAGCGGCCGTCAGGCGCCGTTTTCCCGAGGTCGAGACAATCGCCCGGCCACGGCCACCGCTGCGCGCCCACTTCCGTGCCCTGCGCACCCATCAATGGGCCAAGAACGCGCTCGTCCTGCTGCCGGTGATCGCAGGCCACAGCTTCCTGAACGTCGCGGCTTTGCTCGCTGCGCTCGCCGCCTTCCTTGCCTTTAGCTTGGCGGCGTCCAGCGCCTACATCGTCAACGATCTGCTCGACCTGCCCAATGACCGCGACCATGTGCGCAAGAGCAGCCGCCCGTTCGCCGCCGGCGAGGTGCCGATCACCCGCGGCATCGGAATGGCCCTGGTTCTGATGACCGGAGCGATTCTCGTCGCGGTTCCGCTGCCGTGGGAATTCCTTGCGATCCTCGGCGTCTACGTGGTCTTCACCCTTGGCTACTCGCTGTTCCTGAAGCGCAAGATGGTGATCGACGTGATCGTGCTGGGCATGCTCTACACGATGCGCGTCTTCGGTGGGGTCGCCGCAACCGGGTCGCAGCAATCGCAGTGGCTTTTGATGTTCAGCCTGTTCCTGTTCCTAAGCCTGGCAACGGTGAAGCGCTGCTCTGAGCTGGTCGCGAAGCGCGAGGCCGGCCAGCCGGGGGTACGCGGCCGCGACTATGCCGCAGCCGACCTCAACGTGCTCTTCCCGCTCGCGGCCGCTGCCGGCTACGGAGCCGTGCTGGTGGTGGGGCTCTATCTTTCGAGCCCAGAGGTGCGGGTGCTGTACACCAACCCGATGCGCATGTG
>JAQGLH010000217.1 GCA_028293005.1 Alphaproteobacteria bacterium | reverse complement strand
GGTGATAGTCGAGGATGTCCCGGCCGAGGCGGGGACGGAATTAAAGGCAAGACCGACCGTCTAAGTTCCTCCCCGTGCCGGAGAGGAATTCGTTCGGCTGTCCCCATTATCGTCGCCGCGTCCCGATCAACGTGCCCTTGCTGCCCCGCTTCGACAGCCTGAAGTCGAAATCCGGCCATTCGCGACGCCAGCGGCGGGCGACGAAGCGTTCGCCGGGGCGGGCGGCGTCGTCGAGCATGATCGTGCCGCCGGGCGCGATCTGGCCGAACAGCGAGGCTGCAGCGCCGCGCGTGAACGGATGGACCGTCCACGGCGGGCCATCGACCACCATCAGATCGATGCGCCCCGGCAGCGGACCGTGGTCGTACCAGAGGCCGGGCCAGCCGGGTGCCGGGCGCAGCGGCGCCGCGCGGAGATCGGCCTCGAGCCCGTGATCGGCAAGCCAGGCGCGGGTCGCGTCGACGAAGACGCGATGCTGGTCGAAGCTGATCAGGCTTCCGCCGCCGGCCTTTTGCAGCGCGCGCGCGAGGATCAAGGTCGAAGCGCCGGCGCCGAATTCGACGACGATCCTCGGCCGCGCCGCCAAGATATGGTCGGTGAGCAGGGTCAGCAGTCCCATGTCCGCCTTCCAGCTGCCGAGATTGGGCAAGGCGTCGTGCGGGAGATCGAGACGGTCGAGCAGAGCGCGCTTGTCGCGGCGCCTTCCGCCGTGGAGGCTGCGCAGCAGCCACGGCCATTGCAGTGCAGCAAAGCCGATCAGCATCGCCCAATCGGCAGGCGAGCGCGCGGGGGCGCGGGCCGTGCCGGCGGGCTGTGCGATCGGGAACAGGCGCGTGCTTTCGCGCGAGGTCATCTCAATCGGAGAACGGATCGCGGACGAGGATCGTGTCCTCGCGTTCCGGACTGGTGGACACGAGCGCCACCGGGCATTGGACCAGCTCCTCGATCCGGCGGATATATTTGATCGCCTGCGCCGGGAGCTGCGCCCAGCTGCGTGCGCCGGCGGTCGATTCTTCCCAGCCGTCGACCGTTTCGTAGATCGGCTCGACCGCCGCCTGGTCGCCGAAATAAGCGGGAAAATAATCGATCACTTCGCCGTTGAGGCGATAGCCGGTGCAGATCCTGATCTCCTCGAGCCCGTCGAGCACATCGAGCTTGGTCAGGGCGATGCCGGTGACGCCGGAGACGGCGCACGACTGGCGCACCAGCACGGCGTCGAACCAGCCGCAGCGGCGCTTCCTGCCGGTGACGGTGCCGAATTCGCGGCCTCGCTCGCCGAGCCGCTCGCCGATCTCATCCTCGAGCTCGGTCGGGAACGGCCCGGAGCCGACGCGGGTCGTATAGGCCTTGGCGATGCCGAGCACGAAGCCGACCGCGGACGGGCCGAGGCCGCTGCCGCCCGCCGCCGTGCCGGCGATCGTGTTCGAGGAGGTGACGAACGGATAAGTGCCGTGATCGACGTCGAGCAGCACACCCTGCGCGCCTTCGAACAGGATGCGGTCGCCGCGCGCCTTGGCGGCGTTGAGCGTGCGCCACACCGGCCGCGCGAACGGCAGAACGAAATCGGCGATCCCGGCGAGATCCTGCTTCAGGCGGGCGCGGTCGACCGGCGCCTCGCCGAAGCCGGCGCGGAGCGCGTCGTGATGCGCGCAGAGCCGGTCGAGCTGCGGCGCGAGATCGTCGAGATGGGCGAGGTCGCACAGCCGGATCGCGCGACGGCCGACCTTGTCCTCATAGGCCGGGCCGATGCCGCGGCGCGTGGTGCCGATCTTGCCCTGGCCGCTGGCATCCTCGCGCAACGAATCGAGATCGCGATGGATCGGAAGGATCAAAGCGCAGGTGTCGGCGATCTGGAGCTTGTCCGGATTGATCGCTACGCCCTGGCTCGCGAGCTTCTCGACCTCGGCCTTGAACGCCCATGGATCGAGGACGACGCCGTTGCCGATCACCGACAAGGTGCCGCGCACGATGCCCGAGGGCAGCAACGACAGTTTGTAGGTCTCGTTGCCGACGACCAATGTGTGGCCGGCGTTGTGGCCGCCCTGGAAACGCACGACGACGTCGGCGCGGCTGGCCAACCAGTCGACGATCTTGCCTTTGCCCTCGTCGCCCCATTGGCCACCGATGACGGTTACATTCGCCAAAGCTCAGCTTCCCTTGAAATGACCGGCTGCGTCTAGGACTTGCGGGTGGGCACGTCCAGCGCGGGTGTTTCGACTTCCTCCCCCTGCCTTTGCAGGGGAGGGGGCCGCCGGAAGGGTGGTGGAAGTGTGCCCTGCGAAGAACCACCTCCACCGCTTCGCGGTGCCCTTCCCCCGGAAATCGGGGGAGGAACTTGCTTTGTCAGAAGCGCAGCGGCTTGACGGTGCGGACGCCAGGCAGCGCGGCGATCTTGCGGACGACGTCGTCCTCGACATGGTTGTCGACCGACAGCAACAGCACCGCCTCGCCGCCGGCCGAGCGGCGGCCGAGCTGGAAGGTGCCGATGTTGACGCCGGCCTCGCCGAGAGTGGTGCCGACTCTGCCGATGAAGCCGGGGACGTCTTCGTTGACGATGTAGAGCATCTCGCCGGCGAGCTCGGCCTCGACCTTGATCCCGAACAGCTCGACCAGCCGCGGCGCGCCGTTGCCGAACAAGGTGCCGGCGACGGTGCGTTCACCGGCCTGGGTCATCGCGGTGACTCGAAGCAAGGTGTGATAGTCGCCCTCCCGGTCGTGGCGAACCTCGCGCACGTCGAGCCCGCGCTCCTTCGCCATCACCGGGGCGTTGACCATGTTCACCGTGTCCGAGTGGACGCGCATGAAGCCGGCGAGCACCGCGCTGGTGATCGGCTTCATGTTGAGCTCCGCAGCGGCGCCTTCGGTCTCGATCGAAAGGCCGGCGATCGAGCCGTGCGCAAGCTGCCCGACGAGGCTGCCGAGCTGCTCGGCGACCGCCATATAGGGCCTGAGCTTGGGCGCTTCCTCGGCCGAGAGCGAGGGCACGTTGAGCGCGTTGGAGACGCCGCCGCGGACCAGATAATCGGCCATCTGCTCGGCGACCTGGATGGCGACATTGACCTGCGCCTCGGTGGTCGAGGCGCCGAGGTGCGGCGTTGCCACCAGGCCGGGCGTCCCGAACAGAGCGTTTTCCTTGGCAGGCTCCTCCGTGAACACGTCGAGCGCCGCGCCGGCGACATGGCCGCTCTCGAGCATCTCCTTGAGCGCCGCCTCGTCGATCAGCCCGCCACGCGCGCAATTGATGATCCGCACGCCCTTGCGCGTCTTGGCGAGGTTCTCGCGATTGAGGATGTTGCGCGTCTGATCGGTGAGCGGGGTGTGCAGGGTGATGAAATCGGCGCGGGCGAGCAGCTCGTCGAGCTCGACCTTCTCGACGCCGAGGTCGATCGCGCGCTCGGCGGAGAGGAACGGATCGAACGCGACCACCTTCATCCTCAGCCCCAGCGCGCGGTCGGCGACGATCGAGCCGATGTTGCCGGCGCCGATCAGACCGAGCGTCTTGTTGGTGAGCTCGACGCCCATGAAGCGGTTCTTTTCCCACTTGCCGGCCTGAGTGGAATTATCGGCGGCAGGCAGCTCGCGCGCGAGCGCAAACATCAGCGCGATCGCATGCTCGGCAGTGGTGATCGAATTGCCGAACGGCGTGTTCATCACGATCACGCCCTTGGCGGTGGCGGCGGGGATGTCGACATTGTCGACGCCGATGCCGGCGCGGCCGACCACCTTGAGATTGACCGCTGCCTCGAGCACCTCCTTGGTGACCTTGGTCGCCGAGCGGATCGCGAGGCCGTCATACTCGCCGATGATCGCGAGCAGCTCGTCCTTCGACAGTCCTGGCTTCTCGTCGACTTCGACGCCGTTGGCGCGAAAGATCTCGGCAGCATTCGGATCCATCTGATCCGAGATGAGCACTTTGGGCATTTGAATCTCCGTATTGCGGGCCCGCCGCCGACGGCGGCGGATCAATTCATGGCATGCGAGTGCGCCCGCTTTGCGGACGCGTGCTCAAGCGGCGCGGCGGGGCCGTGTCAGGCCGAGCGGGCCTGATGGAACGCCCAGTCGAGCCACGGGCCGAGCGCCTCGATATCGTCGCGCTCGATCGTGGCGCCGCACCAGATGCGGATACCCGGCGGAGCGTCGCGGTAGCCGGCGACGTCGTAGGCGGCACCTTCGGCCTCGAGCAGCGACGCCATCTTCTTGACGAGCGCGAGCTGCGCTTCGGCGTCGAGGCCGGGGACGGCGCTCTCCGCGAACTTGAGGCAGACGCTGGTGTTCGACCGGATCGCCGGATCGGCGACGAGATGCTCGATCCACGGCGTCGCCTGCACCCAGGCGTCGAGCGCCGCGGCATTGGCGTCGGAGCGGGCGATCAGCGCTGAGAGGCCGCCGAGACCCTGCGCCCATTCGAGCGCGAAGATATAATCCTCGACCGCAAGCATCGACGGGGTGTTGATCGTCTCGCCCTGGAAGATGCCCTCGATCAGCTTGCCGCCCTTGGTCATGCGGAAGATCTTGGGCAGCGGCCGATCGGGCGTGTAGCTTTCGAGCCGCTCGACCGCGCGTGGGCCGAGGATCAGCACGCCGTGCCCGCCCTCGCCGCCGAGCACTTTCTGCCAGCTGAAGGTGACGACGTCGAGCTTGTCGAAGGGGATGTCCTGGGCGAAGCAGGCCGAGGTCGCATCGGCGATCATCAGGCCTTCGCGGCTGTCGCTGATCCACTCGCCGTCGGGAACGCGCGCGCCCGACGTGGTGCCGTTCCAGGTGAATACGACGTCGCTCGCCTGGTCGACCTGGCCGAGGTCTGGGATCTCGCCGTAAGGCGCCTTGATGATGGTGGCATCGAGCTTCAATTGCTTGACCGCGTCGGTCACCCAGCCCTCGCCGAAGCTTTCCCACGCGAGCACGGT
>JAQGLH010000212.1 GCA_028293005.1 Alphaproteobacteria bacterium | reverse complement strand
ATCATATGCTCGACCAGCCTCTTGCCGCCGGCCTCGATCCCTGGCGCGTCGGCGCCGGCCGGTAGCCCGACGGCATGCAGGTGCGCCCGCACCCGCGCCGCCTCTTCGGTCGCGCACAGGCCGCGCTCCACGGAGAAATCGAACGCCAGCGCCATGCCCGCCGCGACCGCCTCGCCGTGCAGCAGCCGGTCCGAAAATCCGGTCTCCGCCTCGAGCGCATGGCCGAACGTGTGGCCGAGGTTGAGCAAGGCGCGCCGCCCGCTGGTCTCGCGCTCGTCCTCGCCGACGATCGCCGCCTTGGCGCTGACGCTGGTCACGATCGCATGCTGGCGCGCGCCGGCATGCCCGCCGAGCAGGGCCGGACCGTTCGCCTCGCACCAGGTGAAGAAGTCGGGATCGTTGATCAGCCCATATTTGACGACTTCGGCATAGCCGGCGCGCTGCTCGCGGGGCGGCAAGGTGTCGAGGCAGTCGGGATCGATCAGCACCGCCGAGGGCTGATGGAAGGCGCCGACCAGGTTCTTGCCGGCGCTGACGTTGATCGCGGTCTTGCCGCCCACCGAGGAATCGACCTGCGCGAGCAAGGTGGTAGGGATCTGGACGAAGTTGCAGCCGCGGTTGACGATCGCGGCCGCGAAGCCGGCCAGATCTCCGATCACGCCGCCGCCGAACGCCACCAGATGGTCGTTGCGCTCGATGCCGAGCGCGAGCAGCCGGTCGATCAGCGCGGAGAGGCTCGACCAGCTCTTGCTGCCCTCGCCGGGCGGCAGCACGATCGGCACCGCCTCGATCCCGGCTTCGGCAAACGACGCGGCAAGCCGAGCGCCCTGCGCCGCCCAGACATTGTCGTCGCTGATCACGATCAGCCTCTTGTCGCGCGCATAATCCGCGAGCGCCTCGCCCGCATGGCCGAGCAGCCCGGTCTCGACGAGGATCGAATAGGAACGCGTGCCGAGCGACACCTCGACCTTGGTCCGTGGCGCTTCCGGCTTCATCGCCTCAGCCACCCCGTCACCCGCATTGCGCGCGATGGAGCAATTTCTGGTCGGCGAGCACCAGCGCCATCATCGCTTCGACCACCGGCGCGCCGCGGATGCCGACGCAAGGGTCGTGGCGGCCCTTGGTGCTGATCTCCGTTTCGGCGCCCGAGCGGTCGATCGTCTGGACCGGGGTGAGGATCGACGAGGTCGGCTTGAACGCGACTCTCACCACCACCGGCTGGCCGGTCGAGATTCCGCCTGCGACCCCGCCGCTGTGGTTGCTGGCGAACACCGGCTTGCCGTGGTTGCCCATCCGCATCTCGTCTGCATTCTGCTCGCCGCGCAGCCGGGCGGCGGCGAAGCCGGCGCCGATCTCGACGCCTTTGACCGCGTTGATCGACATCATCGCGGCGGCGAGCTGCGCTTCGAGCTTGGCGTAGATCGGCGCGCCCCAGCCGGCCGGGACCCCGGTCGCGACGCATTCGATCACCGCGCCCAATGAGCTTCCCGCCTCGCGCGCTTCGTCGACCAGCGCTTCCCAGCGCTGCACCGCGTTGCGGTCGGGGCAGAAGAAGGGATTGCCGTCGATCGAGTCCACGTCGAGGTCCGAGCGGTCGATCTCGTCGCCGCCGATCTCGGAGACATAGGCGCGGATGCTCACCTCGGGGAGGACCAGCCGCGCGACTCCGCCGGCGGCGACCCGGCATGCGGTCTCGCGCGCCGAGCTGCGCCCGCCGCCGCGCCAGTCGCGCAGCCCATATTTGCTGTCATAGGCGTAATCGGCATGGCCGGGCCGGTAGGCGCCCGAGATCTGCGAATAATCCTTCGAGCGCTGGTCGACATTCTCGATCATCAGGCTGATCGGCGTTCCGGTCGTCACGCCTTCGAACACGCCCGAGAGGATGCGGACTTCGTCGGGCTCGCGCCGCTGCGTCGTGAAGCGCGACGTGCCCGGGCGGCGCTTGTCGAGCCACGGCTGGATGTCGGCCTCGCTGAGGGCGATGCCCGGCGGGCAACCGTCCACCATCGCGCCGATCGCGGGCCCGTGGCTCTCGCCCCAGGTCGAGAAACGGAAGACATGGCCGAAGCTGTTGAAGCTCATTTCAGTGACTCGCTTGCAGGGGACCGCGCGAAAGCACGACGAACCGCGTCGCATTGTCGGCAAGGTCCTGCATGTCGGGGCGAAGGATCGCAAGGCCGTAGGTGCTTGCCGCCGCCGCCGACGCGAGCACCGCGCGGGTCGAATCCCCGGCCTCCGCCAGCGCCTTGGCGGCGCCGGCGGTGTTGAGCGCCTCCTCCGTCGGGAGCCCCAGCGCCTTCAGCGTCTCGGCGCACTGCGCGATCGCGATCGGATGGCTGACGACGAGCCGGATCCGGTCGAGCGTCGCGCCCTCGATGCCGAGCAGGTGCATCCGCACCGGCAGCAGGTGGCGGGCGATCACGTTCAGCCCGCCGCGGTCGAGCAATTTCTTGACCTCGGGCACGATACCGGCGGCCGAATTCTCCTCGGGCAGCACGCCAAGCTCGGTCTCGCCCGCGGCGACCGCGTCGAACACGTCGGCGAAGCTGCGTTTGCGCACCGCTTCATAATCGGGGAGGAAGGTCAGGCAGGCCTCGTGGCCGAACGCCCCCGGCTCGCCCTGATAGGCGACCTTCATGCCGCGATCCCCGCGCCGTCGTTCTCCGTGCCGTCGTTCTCCGCGCCCTCGATGCGCGCGCCGATACCCTGCATCAGTTCCGCGAAACCCGGGAAGCTCGTGCCGATCATCTCGGCTTCATCGACCACGACGGGCCGGCCGCCGGCAAGGCCGAGCACGAGGAAGCTCATCGCGATCCGGTGATCGCCGTGCGTCGCGATGCGCGCGCCGCCGCTCGGTGGCGCGCCGCTGCCGTCGACGACCAGCACGTCCTGCTCGTCGTGCGCGCCGACGCCGCACGCCCTGAGGCCGGCGATGATCGCGGCGAGGCGATCGCTCTCCTTGACCCGCAGCTCGCCGATGCCGTGCATCCGCGTCGGACCCTCGGCGAACGCGGCGGCGACGGCCAGGATCGGATATTCGTCGATCATCGAGGGCGCGCGCTCGGGC
>JAQGLH010000203.1 GCA_028293005.1 Alphaproteobacteria bacterium | reverse complement strand
CGCTTCGGAAAGGCGGACGTTGCGCGGAATGACGGTGTCGAACACGACCTTGCCGAGACAGGCCCGGACATCGTCCGCGACTTGTGATGACAAATTGTTGCGGCGGTCGAACATCGTCAGCGCAACGCCGAGGATCGAAAGCTCGGGATTGAAGCGCGCCCGCACCCTCTCGACCGTCTGGAGCAGCTGGCTGAGCCCCTCGAGGGCGAAGAATTCGGTTTGCAACGGCACCAGCACGAGGCGCGCCGCGACCAGAGCGTTGATCGTCAGCAGGCCGAGCGAAGGCGGGCAGTCGATCAGGCAGATGTCCCAGCGGCCCGGTGCCGAATCCAGCGCCTGCTCGAGGCGGTGGGTGCGCTGCTCATATTCGATCAGCTCGATCTCGGCGCCGGACAGATCGACCGTGGCCGGGATCAGCTCGAGGCGCGGCACACGCGTCGCGGTGACCGCCTCGCTCATCGAGCATCCGCCGGTCAGCAATTCATAGCTCGAGCAGCTCCGCTCGGACTGGCTGACACCAAGACCAGTCGAAGCATTGCCCTGCGGGTCGAGGTCGATCAGCAGCACGCGCCAGCCGGTCGCGGCAAGCGCCGTCGCCACATTGATCGCGGTCGTCGTCTTGCCGACGCCGCCTTTTTGGTTCGCCACTGCAATGCGGATCATCGCGCCTGATTCCCTTTGGACCTGCGCCGGACCCGCTCCGCGACGATGATCATGGCATCGGGATCGGTGACGCTCGGTTCGAGACGAAAATCACCCTGCCATGAAGCTTGCGCCGCTTCCAGTTCGGACTTTGCATTCCGGCCCTTGGGCAGGACCCAACGAGTCTCGGGCGCGGCCAGATGCACGGCGCTGGCAAACAGGCGATCGAGCGGTGCGAACGCGCGGGCAATGATCGTCGCGAACGGCGGTGCCTGAAACGCCTCGCCGCGACCGCGAACGATCTCGACTCGATTGCTCACGCCCAGGATCTCCGCCGCGTGCACGAGGAATTCGGTCCGGAGCCGCCGTTCCTCGACGAGCGTGACCGACCCACCCAGCGCCGCGATCACGAGGCCTGGGAAGCCGGCGCCGGCGCCAAGATCGACCCATCGCCCGTCGTTGCGCCCGAGATGGAAAAGCTGAGCCGAATCAACGATATGGCGGTCCCATACCGAGGGCAATGTCGATCGAGCGACCAAGTTCTGCCGCTCATTCTCTTGGGCCAGGAAAGCGACGAAAGCGTCGAGGCGATCCAATGTTCCACGTGAAACATCATGGGTCTCGACCAGCCACGCCCGCGCCGCTTGTTCGTCCATCGATCAGGCCGCTCGACGCCGGCACCGGACCAGTATCGCGGCCAGCGCAGCCGGCGTGACCCCGCGGATCCGCGAGGCCGCACCAAGTGTGGCGGGACGGGCCTTGTTCAACCGCTCGACCATTTCGGTCGACAGCCCGGCGATCTGCGCGAAATCGAGCTCGGCTGGTATCCGGACCGCCTCATCGGCCTTGAGCCGGGCGATCTCGCTCTGTTGGCGCTCGACGTATGGGGCGTAACGATAATCCTGAACCGCCACCTCGACCACATCGTGCGATTGCCGCTGCAGCTCCGGAACGAGCACGTAAAGTGCGTCGATATCGACTTCGGGGAACCTGAGCCACTCGCCGAGACTTCGACGCACGCCGTCGTCGCGAAGCGGAATGCCGGACTCGGCGAGCCGGCGCGGCGTATGAACTTGGGCGAAGTAAGCATCGATCGCCCGGCGTTGCTCCTGCCGCTGCTCGAAGTGGCGGACACGCTCCGGCGATGCACAACCGGCCGCGATCGCCTGCGGTGTCAGGCGCGCATCGGCATTATCCGCCCGCAGGCGAAGGCGAAATTCGGCGCGCGCGGTCAGCATCCGGTACGGCTCGGTGACGCCCTGCAAGGTCAAATCGTCGACCATCACGCCGATGTAGCTGTTGCTCCGGTCGAACAGGATTGGGTGCTTGCCGGCCACCGCGGCAGCGGCATTGACCCCTGCGACCAGGCCTTGGGCGGCGGCTTCCTCATAGCCTGTCGTGCCATTGATCTGGCCGGCGAGGTACAGGCCCTGCACGTCGCGGACCTCGAGCGTCGGCTCGAGGACACGCGGATCGACATGATCATATTCGACCGCATAGCCTGGCTGGGCGATCTCGGCACGTTCGAGGCCCGCCATCGAGCGGACCATCTCCAGCTGGATGTCCGCTGGAAGCGAGGTCGAGATGCCATTGGGGTAGACCGTGAAATCGTCGAGCCCCTCGGGCTCGAGGAAGACTTGGTGCCCATCGCGATCGGCAAAACGATGGACCTTGTCCTCGATCGACGGGCAGTAACGCGGACCGACGCCGCTTATCGCTCCGGTAAAGAGCGGCGAACGGTGCAGCGACGCAGCAATGATCCCATGCGTGCGCGCGTTGGTGCGTGTGATTGCGCAGGCCAGCTGCGGCGCCGCCCGGTTGGTGCTCAGCGCCGACATCGTCCACACCCCGTCGTCCGAGGGTTGCCGATCGAGCGCCGCCCAATCGATTGTCCGGCCGTCGAGCCGCGGCGGGGTGCCGGTCTTGAGGCGCGCGAGCGGGAGATCGAGATCGCGCAGCTGATCGGCTAGCGCGACCGCCGCCTTTTCGCCGATGCGCCCGCCGACACGATTCGTCATACCGAAATGGAGCTTGCCGTTGAGGAAGGTCCCCGTCGCGAGCACCACCGCGCCTGCGCCGAGGATACGGCCATCGCCGAGCACTAGCCCGGTGATCCTGACGTGTGGACCGTGCTCGACACGCAAGGCCGCCGCCTCGCCCTCGACGATTGTGAGATCGGGCTCGGCTGCGAGGAGTTCCTGGATCGCCTGCTTGAAGCGTCGTCGATCCGCCTGGACGCGAGGCCCGCGGACTGCGGCGCCCTTGCTCGCGTTGAGCATGCGGTAGTGGATTGCGGCATGGTCAGCTGCGCGCGCGATGATCCCGTCGAACGCGTCGACCTCGCGCACGAGGTGTCCTTTACCGAGGCCGCCGATCGCCGGGTTGCATGACATCGCCCCGATCGCATCGCGGTTGAAACTGACCAGCGCCGTCGAAGCGCCCATGCGGGCGGCAGCTGCGGCCGCCTCGCAGCCGGCATGACCGCCACCGACCACGATAATATCGAAATGCCCGTTCATCGCGCGCCCATAGCGCAACTCAGCGGCGCGGCGAAGCCCGTAGGGGAGCGTTCCACGTGGAACATCACTTGCCGATGCACAGACGCCCGAACAGCGAGTCGAGCATATCCTCAACGCCGGCGCGCCCCGTCACACGATCGAGCGCCGCGCGAGCGTATCGTAACGCCTCCGCAACAAGAACGATATCGGTCTCGTGCTGAGCAACAGCGAGCGAGTCGCGTGCGGCGCCCAGCGCTGCGCGGTGGCGGGCGTTCAGCGGGACCTCGGTCTCACCCGGTAGAAGCAGGCGCGCGGCTTCGGTCAGGCGTTCGACGAGCCGATCCATGCCGGCGTTGGTAATGGGAGATACCAGCAACGCACCGTCGCCAGAAGCCTGCGAGTCAGCGAGGAGATCGGCTTTGGAGCGAATCATGATCGTCCGCGCGGGATCCGGACAGTCGTCGGCTTCTCCGAGCCAGAGGATGATATCGGCCGCCGCGATGCTCGCGTGCGCGCGCGCGACGCCGATCGCTTCGACCTCGTCGCCGCTCGCGCGTAGCCCGGCGGTATCGATCAGCAGGAACGGCGACCCGCCGATCGCCGTCGGCGCTTCGACCAGGTCGCGCGTCGTCCCGGCGATGGCCGAGGTGATCGCCGCCTCCCGACCGGCCAAGGCATTGAGCAGCGTCGATTTTCCGGCGTTGGGCGGGCCGGCGATGACGACCCTGACGCCGTCGCGCAGCCGCTCGACGGCCGGCCGTGCGAGAGCGGCCGAGAGCGCGTCCTCGAGCGCAGCGAGATCGGCGTGCCAGCCGGGCGGAAGTTCGACCGCGACATCATCCTCATCGGCGAAATCGAGCGCTGCCTCGACCGCGGCGCCGAGCGCCAGCACCTGCCGCTGCCAATGCTCGACCTCGCGGGTCAGCGACCCGCCGGCCAGCGCCAGCGCGGCGCGGCGCTGCGACTGGGTCTCCGCGAGCAGCAGGTCGGCGAGTCCCTCGGCTTCGGTGAGGTCGATGCGGCCGTTGGCGAACGCGCGGCGGGTGAATTCGCCCGGCTGCGCCTCTCGCAGGCCATCTATGCCGGCAAGCGCCGCAAGCACGGCATCGATGATTGCCCGC
>JAQGLH010000066.1 GCA_028293005.1 Alphaproteobacteria bacterium | reverse complement strand
TCGGCGAGATCATCCGCGGCCGGATCGGTTTCGAGGGTTTTTTGATGTCGGACGATCTCGGCATGCACGCGCTCAAGGGCGATTTCGCCGATCGTGCGCACGACGTTGTTGCCGCAGGCTGCGATGCGGCGCTGCACTGCTCCGGCGACATGGCCGAGATGCTGGCGGTCGCCTCGGGCCTCGGCACGATGAGCGAAGCGTCGGCCGAGCGACTTTCGCATGCAATGGCGACCATCGCCGGCACCGCGCCGCGCGGCTCGTACGAGGAAGCCGCAGCCAAGCGGGATGCGTTGCTCGCCTATGCGTGAGGCCTAGTTCCTCCCTGCATTCCACTGCCAACGCCGTTTCCTCCGCCGCGGATCCGGGCGGGCCCATTCATCATTCTAGACTTGCCCCACCGCGGCGCTACAACCGGATCATGACGCTCGACGAGGATTGGGAGCAGCCGCAGTCGGCGCCGCCGGCCGAGCAGCTCACGCTCGAGCTCGATGGCTGGGAAGGCCCGCTCGACCTGCTGCTGACACTCGCGCGGGGGCAGAAGGTCGATCTCGCCAAGATCTCGATCCTGGCCCTCGTCGATCAATATCTCGCGTTCATCGCCGACGCCAAGAAGCTCAAGCTCGAGATCGCCGCCGATTATCTGGTGATGGCGGCGTGGCTCGCTTATCTGAAATCCTGCCTGCTGCTGCCCAAGGACGAGCAGGCCGATCCCAGCCCCGATGAGCTCGCGCTTCGCCTCCAACTCCGATTGCAGCGGCTGAATGCGATGCGCGAGGCCGGCGCGCGCCTGCTCGGGCGCGACCGGATCGGCCGCGACGTCTTCGTGCGCGGCGCTCCGGAAGGGCTTCGGGTCATTCGCAAGGCGGCCTGGCAGGTCGATCTTTACGATCTCATCGCCACCTACGGCGTGATCCGTGCCCGTGCCGAGCCGGCGATCCATGTCATCACCCGCCGGCCGGTGATGACGCTCGAGGAGGCGCTGCTGCGAGTCGAGCGCATGATCGGTGCGGTGATGGATTGGGCCGCGCTCGAAAGCTTCCTGCCCGAGACGCAGGATCCCGCGTTCCGCCGCTCGGCGCTCGCATCGAGCTTCGTCGCGACGCTCGAGCTTGCCCGGCAAGGCAAGGTCGAGCTCGACCAGCAGGCGGCGTTCGCGCCGCTCTACATCCGCGCCGCATGAGCGTTCCGCCCGATCCGGTGCGTGCGGTCGAGGCCGCCTTGTTCGCCTCCGACACGCCGAAGACCAAAAGCGAGATCAATGATTATGTCGGCGAAGGCGTTGACGTCACCGCCGCGCTCGCGTCGCTCGCAGCCGATTATGCGGGCCGCGGCATCGAATTGGTCGAGCGCGGCGGGCGCTGGCATTTCCAGACCGCGCCCGACCTCGCTCACATCCTCCGCCGCGAGCGCGACGAGACTCGCAAGCTGTCGCGCGCGGCGGTCGAGACGCTCGCGATCATCGCCTATCACGAGCCCGTCAGCCGAGCCGAGATCGAGGCGATCCGCGGCGTCCAGATCTCGAAAGGCACGCTCGACGTGCTGATGGAGGCGGGCTGGGTCCGTCCCGCCGGCCGCCGCGAGGTGCCCGGCCGTCCGCTGACCTACGCGACCACCGCCAGCTTCCTCGACCATTTCGGCCTGCAGAGCCGCCGCGACCTTCCGGGCATCGATGACTTGAAGGCCGCGGGCCTGCTCGACCCGGTCGATGTCGCGTTCGAGCAGCTCGAGCTGGCCTCGGCGGGAGACGCCGAGGAGGACGAGGAGGAATAAGGGCGTTTTCTCTTGCTGCCGCGCCGGCCTGCGCCCCACCGGCCTCCGAACGGCATATCCGTGGACGGGCGGCCGGGGGAGGGAGTGCGCCGGTGCGGTCTTCCGACATAAAGTGTTTCGCCAAACGGCAATCAGGCTCTAGACTCCGCACCACGTTGTTCTGGAGAATTGAAATGGGTGGTTTCAGCCTTTGGCATTGGCTCATCGTGGGCATTGTCATCCTGCTGTTGTTCGGCAAGGGCCGTTTTTCAGACATGATGGGCGACGTCGCCAAGGGACTGAAAAGCTTCAAGAAGGGCATGAGCGAGGATGATGAGCCCGCGCCTGCGCCGCCGCGCCGGATCGCCGAAGACAAGACGCTCGACGCTCCAATCGATGCCAGCCGCACGCTCGACGGCGATCAGCGGGGCGAGCGCTAGCATCAGACCTGGCTGAGGACCGAAGTGTTCGACGTCGCACCAACCGAATTCCTACTTGTCGCGGTCGTCGCCCTCGTGGTGATCGGGCCCAAGGACCTGCCGCGCGTGATGCGCACCGTCGGCCAATGGGTTGCGCGCGCGCGCGGCGTCGCGCGTCATTTCCGCTCCGGCCTCGACACGATGATGCGCGAGGCCGAGCTCGAGGAGATGGAAAAGAAGTGGAAGGCGGAGAATGAGCGGATCATGCGCGAATATCCGTCGCTGCCGCCAGCTCCGGGCACTTTTGGACCGGATATCTCGCCGGAAGGGCCGGCCGCGAGCGGCGCCGCGCCGCGGGACGACGCGCCGCCGCGAGATCCGCGTCCGCTGCCGTGAGCGATCTCGATGAAAGCCGCGCGCCGTTGCTCGAGCATCTCGTCGAGCTCAGGCGGCGCCTCTTGTGGTGCGTGGCCGCGATCGCCGCGTCGTTCGGCATCTGCCTTTATTTCGCGCGGCCGATCTTTGCCTTCCTCGTCCAGCCGCTGCTCAAGGCCGGCCAGGGGCGGCTGATCTACACCAATATCTTCGAAGCCTTTTTCGTCGAGATCAAGGTCGCCTTCTTCGCGGCGATCATGCTCGCCTTCCCGATCGTCGCCATCCAGATGTGGCAATTCGTCGCGCCGGGCCTCTACCGCAAGGAGCGACGGGCCTTCCTGCCCTTCCTTTTCCTGACGCCCTTGCTGTTCCTGACCGGGGCATCGCTCGCCTATTTCGTCGCGGTGCCGCTCGCGCTGCATTTCCTGCTCGGTTATCAGGGCAATATCGGCGGGGTGCAGCAACTGGCGCTGCCCGGCGTCGGCAATTACCTCGATTTCGTCACCAAGTTCATCTTCGGCTTCGGGGTGGCGTTCCTGCTGCCCGTGCTGCTGATGTTGATGGAGCGGGCCGGGATCGTCACTCGCGCGCAGCTCAAGGCGGGGCGCCGCTATGCCATCGTCGGGGCGTTCGCGATCGCGGCGGTGCTGACTCCGCCCGATGTCGTCTCGCAGCTCACGCTCGCGATCCCGCTCGTCGCGCTCTACGAAATCGCGCTGATCGCGATCTGGTTCACCGAGCGACGGCGCCACCGCGGCTCCGCGCAAGCCTGACCCGGACAAGAAAAAGGCGC
>JAQGLH010000182.1 GCA_028293005.1 Alphaproteobacteria bacterium | reverse complement strand
CGCGCGCCGGATCCGCCGCGCGATGCAGCTCCGGCCCGTTCCCCGCGATCATTCTCCGAACATAATGGCCGGTCGCAAGGCAGTCCGCCCCGAGATCGCGGGCAAGGCCGAGCAGATCGGTGAATTTCACGCCCTGGTTGCAGGCGATGCACGGAATCGGCGTGCGCCCGCGCGCATATTCGTCGGCGAACCGCTCGATGACGCTGTCCTGGAAGCGGCTTTCATAGTCGAACACATAATGGGCGATGCCGAGGCGCTCGGCGACGGCGCGCGCATCGTAGATGTCCTGTCCGGCGCAGCAGCTTCCGATCCGCTTTACCGCCGCGCCATGGTCGTAGAGCTGGAGCGTGACGCCGATCACTTCCGCGCCGGTGCGCGCGGCGAGCGCCGCCACGACCGAAGAATCGACGCCGCCGGACATCGCCACGACAATTCGCGCCTCGGCCGCCGGACGGGCAAGCTGGAAATCGGGCTCCATGCCCGCCCCCATAATAGCTGGCGTGCTTTTTGTCGAAACCTTCGGCAATTCGGAGGCTCGTCCTCGTTGCCGTTGCTCCGGCCCAATCCCTAAAGGCGCTTTTACCCCGTCTTCAGCCTTATTGATTAGAAGCTCGGTCAAGGATCTGGGTTTCTTCCGGCGCGCGAACGCATTGCAGGCCGGCCGTTCGGCGGCCGGGCTCGATTATGAGCTGCTGATCGCGGCGCTGCGGGCGCTGCAGTCGGCGAGCCTCACGGCGCGCGTCGAGGCGCGCACAGCGCTCGGCAACGGTCAGCAGGCACTGGTCGAGCTCCTGCTCGCTGGGCCGCGCTGGCGCGACGCGATCGCGCAACAGCGCGGCTCGTTCAACCTGTCCGCCGCCCACACTGCGAGCAGCGTCGATTTCAGGATTGGGGATTAACCGAAATGACCGCGAAATTTACCTTCGCATTTTAGCCTTCCTTCAATGCCCTGCGGTTAAGGGCTGGGGATCGAAGAATGGAGTGCCCGCCGTTTCAGGGCGAAGTTTGAGGTAGGAATGATCGAGAATCAGAAGATACGTCCCGCTCAGGTCATTGGTCCGCTCGGCGAGCCGCTGACGCTGGAGACGCTTCCGCCGCGGTCGACGACGCGTTGGGTCGTACGGCGCAAGGCCGAGGTCGTGGCCGCAGTGAGCGGCGGGCTTCTGTCTGTCGACGAGGTCTGCGAGCGCTACGGATTGACACTCGAGGAGTTCGCCACCTGGCAGCGGGCCGTCGACCGCTCGGGCATGCCCGGCCTGCGTGTCACGCGCATCCAGCATTACAAGTCGCTTTACGAACGCCAGCAGAAGTTCTGACGATCCCGATGCGTACAGCGGTGCTGCACGTGATCTGCCGCTCGATACTTTCACGAAACAATCCGTAATTAACCGCGAATTCTTCCCGATTGCTGTCCGCAACTGCGCGGAACAAGCACGCTGCTTGCGCGTCTTGACCACGAACCGCCGCAAAAAAGGACCGGTTCGTCGGCAGCGTACAGGAGGGAAAATATGATCGGATTCATTGTCTGGATTATCGTCGGCGGTATTGTGGGCTGGCTCGCCAGCCTCATCATGCGCACGGATGCCCAGCAAGGCGTGTTGCTCAACATCGTGGTCGGCATCGTCGGCGCGTTCATTGCCAATCTGCTGTTCAACGGAGGCTCAATCAACCAGGCTCCGCTCAGCGTCACGGCATTCATCATTTCGCTGATCGGCGCGGTTATCCTGCTCGCGATCGTCAACCTGGTCCGCCGCGGCCGCGTTCGTTAGACCCAGACCACCGGCCACCAGCCGGCCTTATTGAAAAAAGCCGCTCCCCATCGTGGGAGCGGCTTTTTCGGCGCTTAGTTGAGCTCGAAGCTGATCGAGAGGCTCACCGACACCGCCTGCTCGCCGGGATCGATCTTGGTCGACGCCGCGTCACGCGCCATCGTCTGCGCCATCATCGGCTGAGGAGGCGCATAGAAGCCGCCGGATTCGCTGATCGACAGGATCCGGGTCACTCTCTTGCCGAGCTGGCGCGCGTAGAGGTCGGCGCGCGCGCGGGCGCTCGTCAGCGCCTTGATCCGGGCTTCGTCCAACGCCTCCTCGGGCTTGTCGATGCTGAGCATGGGGCCATTGATCTGGTTCGCCCCCTGCGCGACAAGCGCGTCGAGGATCCTGCCGGTATCGGCGATGTCCCTGAAGCGGACGTTCACTTCGTTGCTTGCGCGGTAGCCTGTGAGCACCGGGCTTTGGTTCTCGATATAGCGATATTCGGGCTGAAGGCTGATCGTGCTCGTCTGGATGTCGCGGTCGGCGATCCCCGCCTTTGTGAGCGCCGCGCGCACCGCCGCCATCTGGCGCGCGTTCTGCGCGATCGCAACGGTCGCGGTCGGCGCCTGTGTCACCACCCCCGCGTTGATCCGCGCAATATCGGGCACCCGCGTCACCTCGCCCGTCGCGACGATGTCGAGACGCGTTCCCGCCATCGCGGTCTGGACTTGGGTCTGGGCGTGCGCGGGCATCGCGCCCGCCGACAGCGTCAGCATCGGGGCGAGCAGAGAGGCAAGGGTAAGGCTTCGGATCATGGTCGAACTCCTGTCGTACTGGGGCCTTGTACGGATTTCAGCGGCCTCACCGCGACTAACGCGAATGTCCCTGCATCGTTGCTGAACCGAACCAATCCCCTCATTATGCAACAGCTTACGATGGCCAAGGCGTGCCGAGCCGTGTAAAGACAATCCCAGGGCGCGGGGGAAATGCCGACATTGTAGCTTGAGGCGGGTGACTTATTGATATAATACAGTCACGGCTTCGCGGTACCGCCATGCCGGGTATGGAATATGAAAATGAATGTCGAGACGGCGGGATGGGAAGGCCAATCGATTGAGGGGGTGATGGCCGGCGAGGAGCGCACGCTTCGCCGCCGCCGCCGGATCATCATCGCCGCCGTCGCCGCGTTGTTCGCGCTAGTCGCGATCGTCCTGCTGCTGATGTCGCGGGGCGAGCCCGCCGCCGTCCCCAACGCCGGAGCGGCGCCTCACGTCACGGTGATCGTGCCCGGCCGCCAGCAGGTCGCGCGGGTGATCAGTGCCACCGGATCGCTCGCCGCACGCCGCGACATGCCCGTCGGAGTCGCCGGCGAGGGCGGCATGGTCACGCGCGTGCTCGCCGAGGCAGGCGACTGGGTGCGCGCGGGTCAGAGCTTGGCGGTGATCGAGCGATCGGTGCAGGCCGAGGAATCTCGTCAGCTTGCCGCGTCGATCGATGTCGCGCGCGCCGATGCCGCGCTCGCGCAGCAGGAGCTGGAGCGCGCACAGGCGCTGGTCAGCCGCGGCTTCGTCTCCAAGGCGGACGTCGAGCGGCGCGTCGCGGCGCGCGACGCGGCCAATGCCCGCGTGCGCGTGGCGCAGGCTCAGCTCGGCCAATCGCGTGCGCGGATCGGCAGGCTCGACATTCGCGCGCCCGCCGCCGGGCTCGTGCTCGAACGCAGGCTCGAGGCCGGGCAGGTGGTCGGGTCCGGCTCGGGCGCATTGTTCCGCATCGCGCAGAACGGCCAAATGGAGCTGCTCGCACGCCTGCCGCAGGAGGATCTCGCGCAAATCGCCGTCGGCACGCCGGCGACGGTGACGCCGGTCGGATCGATCGCGGCTTTCCAGGGCAGCGTCTGGCAGGTCTCGCCGGTGATCGATCCGCAGACTCGGCAGGGCTATGCCCGCGTCGCGCTTCCTTATGCCAAGGCGCTTCGGCCCGGCGGATTTGCAAGCGTCGAGATGCGCGTCGGCACCGTCAGCGCACCGTTGCTTCCGGAATCGGCGGTGCAAAGCGACGAGCAGGGCAATTACGTCTATGTCGTCGATGCCCGGAACAAGGTGATCAGGCGCGGGATCAAGATCGGCGACGTGTCCGACGCCGGTGTCGCGATCACGCAAGGGCTTGCGGGCAACGAGCGTATCGTGCTTTCGGCCGCGCCGTTCCTCAATCCGGGTGACAAAGTGCAGCCGGCCCGGGCGCGGGCCGCGCGCTGAGCGGAGCGGAAGATGAATTTCAGGAACATCTCGGCTTGGTCGATCCGCAATCCGGTTCCGCCGATCGTCCTGTTCGTCGCGCTGACGCTCGCCGGCATCATCGCGTTCATGCGCATGGACGTGAACGACAATCCCGACGTCGAGGCGCCGTTCGTCAACGTCACCGTCATTCAGCCTGGCGCGGCTCCGTCCGAACTCGAGACCCAGGTGACGCAGAGAGTCGAGGCGGCGGTTCGCTCGGTCAACGGGGTGGACGAGATCACCTCCTACATCAGCGAGGGATCGTCGCGCACCAGCGTCCAGTTCGATCTCGGAATCCCGGTCGATCGCGCGCTGAACGACGTGCGCAACGCCATTGCGCAGGTCCGGAGCGACCTGCCCGACGGGATATTGGAGCCGCAGGTCCAGCGCATGGACATCGCCAGTGGCGGGCCGATTGCCTTTTATTCGGCCGAGGCGGTCGACATGACGCTCGAGGAATTGAGCTGGTACGTCGACAATAATATCGCCAAGCGGCTGCTGCAGATCGAAGGCCTCTCCGCGGTCGAACGCGGCGGCGGCGTCAGCCGCGAGATCCGCATCATTCTCGATCCGGCCAAGCTGCAGGCGCAGGGGATCACCGCGGCGCAGGTCAACCAGCAGCTGAGACAGGTCAATCTCAACGCCGCCGGCGGCCGCGTCCAAATCGCCGGCTCCGAGCAGGCGGTTCGCGTGCTCGGCAACGCGCGCGACGCGCGCACGCTCGGCGCGACGCAGATCACGGTCGGCGACGGCCGCACGGTCAAGCTCAGCGACATTGCCGAGGTGCGCGATCTCTACGCCGAGCAACGCGCCACCTCGATGATGGACGGCCGCCAGGTGCTGAGCTTCGGCATCTCGAAGTCGAAGGGCGCGTCCGACGTCACCGTGTTCGACAAATCCGCCGCCGAGCTGGAGAAGATCCGGAAGGAGAATCCCAAGGTCCAGTTCCGATTGCTCTACACGAGCGTCGATTACACCAAGCAGCAATATCACTCTGCGATGGAGGCGATGGTGGAGGGCGCGGTGCTCGCCGTGCTCGTCGTCTTCCTGTTCCTGCGCGACTGGCGCGCGACGGTCATTTCGGCGCTCGCCATCCCGCTCGCCGCGGTGCCGACCTTCTGGTTCATGGACCTGATGGGGTTCACGCTGAACGGGCTCAGCCTGCTCGGGCTCAGTCTCGTCGCGGGCGTGCTGGTCGACGATGCGATCGTCGAGATCGAGAACATCGTGCGCCACATGCGCATGGGCAAGACCGCCTATCAGGCGGCGATCGACGCCGCCGACGAGATCGGCCTCGCGGTGCTCGCGACGACGATGTCGATCGTCGCAGTGTTCCTGCCGGTCGGGCTGATGCCCGGCATTGCCGGCCAGTTCTTCAAGCATTTCGGCTTCACGGTCGTCATCGCGGTGCTGATCAGCCTGCTGGTCGCACGCATGATCACGCCGATGGTCGCCGCCTATTTCCTCCGGGCCAGCGGCCCCGCCAGCCATGGCGAGGGCTGGCTGATGGATCGTTATATGGCGGTGCTGCACTGGTCGCTCAAGCATCGCTGGAAGACGATGCTGATCGGCCTCGCCGCCTTCCTGGCGACGATCGTCTGCTTCAAGGCGCTGCCGCTCACCTTCCAGCCGACCGTCAACACCGATTACAGCACCGTGGTGATCGAAATGGCGCCGGGGACGACGCACGAGCAGACCAAGGCGGTGACCGAGCAGGTGGCGAGCATCCTGCGCGCGGCGCCCGAAGTGGTCGCGGCCTTCTCGGACATCGAGGTCGGCAATGCCAACATCTATCTGACGCTCAACAAGCATCGCGATCGGACCAGCGTCGAGTTCGAGCGCGCATTCGCGCCCAAGCTCAACCAGATCCCGGACGCGCGGGTCCATTTCCAATCGCAGCAGGGCGCCGTCGGCGGCCGCGACATCGCGATCATGCTCGGCAGCGACGACCCCGCGTTGCTCAACGCGACCGCACGCAGGGTGGTCGGCGAGATGCAGAAATTGCCCGAACTGGTCGCACCCCGGATCAATGGCGAGATGCAGCGGCCCGAGATCACGATCAAGCCGCGCATGGACCTCGCCGCGGATCTCGGCGTCACCACCGCCGCGCTCAGCCAGACCGTCCGCATCGCGACCTTGGGCGACATCGATCAGAACAGCGCAAAATTCTCGCTTTCCGACCGGCAGATCCCGATCCGGGTGTCGCTCAACGAGCAATCGCGCCGCAGCAAGGCGACGATCGAGAATTTGCCGGTGCCGACGACCAAGGGAGGTTCGGTGCCGCTCAAGGTGGTCGCCGACATCAGCTTCGGGGCGGGGCCGACCGAGATCCGCCGCTTCGACCAGACGCGCCGGGTGGTGATCGGCGCCGATCTCGCGCCGGGCAAGGTCACCGGCGACGCGATGCCGAAAATCTACCAGTTGCCGACGATGCAGAACCTTCCGCAGGGGGTTCGCCTGATCAACTCCGGCCCGAACAAATGGCAGCTCGAGATGCTGCAGAGCTTCATCGTCGCGGTCATCTCGGGCGTGCTGCTCGTGTTCGCGGTGCTCGTGCTGCTGTACAAGCGCGTGCTTCCGCCGCTCGTCAACATGGGCTCGCTGCTGCTCGCGCCGCTGGGCAGCGCGCTGGCGCTGCTCGTCACCGGCAACGTGCTGTCGATGCCGGTGTTCATCGGCTTGCTGATGCTGCTTGGCATCGTCGCCAAGAACTCGATCCTGCTCGTCGATTTCGCGCTGGACGAGATGGACAAGGGCGTCGACAAGGCCACCGCCATTATCGATGCCGGCCACAAAAGGGCGCAGCCGATCGTGATGACGACGGTGGCGATGGTGGCCGGCATGATCCCGACCGCGCTCTCGCTGTCGGGCGATTCGGCCT
>JAQGLH010000169.1 GCA_028293005.1 Alphaproteobacteria bacterium | reverse complement strand
TGCTGCTCGTGATCGTCTACGTCGGCGCCGTCGCGGTGCTGTTCCTGTTCGTGGTGATGATGCTCGACGTCGATTACTCAGAGCTTCGCGCCGGCGTCGCCCGCTACTGGCCGTTCGGCGCGGTGCTCGCGCTCGTCCTGCTCGCCGAGATCATCTTCGCGGTGGCGGCGTGGAACGCCGGCACCATCGCAGCCGGGGTCAGGGCGGCACCGGTCGATCAGGCGGTGCCGAACATTCAGGCCTTGGGGACGGTGCTCTACACCCGTTATCTGTTCATCTTCGAAGGGGCGGGCCTCGTCCTGCTCGTCGCGATGATCGGCGCGATCGTGCTCACGCACCGCCGCCGCCGCGGCACCCGCCCGCAAAATGTTTCCGAGCAGATCCGGCGCCGGCCCGAGGATGCGGTGCGCAACGTCGACGTGCCGGTCGGGCAGGGGGTGGAGCTGTGACCGGAGGCCTCTCATGATTGGATTGGGCCATTATCTCGCGGTCGGGGCGATGCTGTTCGTGCTTGGTGTGTTCGGCATCTTCCTCAATCGGAAGAACGTCATCGTCATCCTGATGGCGATCGAGCTGATCCTGCTCGCGGTCAACATCAACCTGGTCGCTTTCTCGGCTTTCCTCGGCGACATGGTCGGACAGGTGTTCGCGATGTTCGTGCTCACCGTCGCGGCGGGCGAAGCCGCGATCGGCCTCGCCATCCTGGTCATCTATTTCCGCGCCCGCGGCACGATCGCGGTCGACGACATCCATCAGATGAAGGGTTGAGATGACCGTCCAGCTCATCGTCTTTCTGCCGCTGATCGCGGCGGCGGTCGCCGGCCTTGGCAACCGCAAGCTCGGCAACACCGGCGCGAAGCTGGTCACGACCGGTGCCCTGTTCGTCTCCTGCCTCCTGAGCTGGCCGATCTTCATCGGCTTCCTCACCGGCCACGAGACCGCCGGGGTACACAAGGTGCTCGACTGGATTCACTCAGGCGATCTGGCGGTCAATTGGTCGCTGCGCGTCGACGCGCTGACCGCGGTGATGCTGGTCGTGGTGACGACCGTGTCGAGTCTCGTCCATCTCTATAGCTGGGGCTATATGGCGGAGGATCCGTCGCAGCCGCGCTTCTTCGCCTATCTCTCCTTGTTCACCTTCGCGATGCTGATGCTGGTGACCGCCGACGATCTCGTCCAGATGTTCTTCGGCTGGGAAGGCGTCGGGCTCGCCTCCTATCTGCTGATCGGCTTCTGGTACGAAAAGCCTTCTGCCAACGCCGCCGCATTGAAGGCGTTCGTGGTCAACCGCGTCGGCGATTTCGGCTTCTCGCTCGGTATCTTCGGGACATTCCTGGTGTTCGGCACCGTCTCGATCCCGGCGGTGCTCGCCGCTGCTCCCGACATGGCGGGCGCGACGTTCGGCTTCCTCGGTCACCGCGTCGACGTGATGACGACGCTGTGTCTGCTGCTGTTCGTCGGCGCGATGGGCAAGTCCGCGCAGCTCGGTCTCCACACTTGGCTGCCCGACGCGATGGAAGGCCCGACCCCGGTCTCCGCGCTGATCCATGCCGCGACGATGGTGACCGCCGGCGTGTTCATGGTCTGCCGCCTGTCGCCGATGTTCGAGACCAGCCACACCGCGCTTGCGTTCGTCACCTTCATCGGCGCGGCGACAGCCCTGTTCGCCGCCACGGTCGGCACCGTCCAGAACGACATCAAGCGGGTGATCGCTTATTCGACCTGCTCGCAGCTCGGCTACATGTTCGTCGCCGCCGGCGTTGGCGCCTATGGCGCGGCGATGTTCCACCTTTTCACGCACGCCTTCTTCAAGGCGCTGCTGTTCCTCGGCGCGGGCAGCGTGATCCACGCGATGCACCACGAGCAGGACATGCGGTTCTACGGCGGCCTGCGCAAACAGATACCGTTGACCTTCTGGGCGATGCTCGCGGGGACGGTAGCCATCACCGGTGTCGGCATCATCCAGGTCGGCAGCTTCCCCGGCTTCGGCTTCGCCGGCTTCTACTCGAAGGACGCGATCATCGAATCGGCCTATCAGAGCACGACCGGCGTCGGCGGCTTTGCATTCGCGGTCACGATCATCGCGGCGCTGCTGACCAGCTTCTACAGCTGGCGGCTGGTGTTCCTCACCTTCTTCGGAAAGCCGCGCTGGGCCGCTTCCGAGCATATCCAGCACGCGCTGCATGACTCGCACGGCGCCCACGACGATCCCGCGGCCGAAGACAGTGGTCACGACACGCGTCCGCACGAGGCATCCGCGGCCGAGATCCCGACCGGCACCGGCGGCTATCATCCGCACGAGAGCGCCTGGACGATGCTGCTTCCGCTCGGCCTGCTTGCGATCGGTGCGCTGTTCTCGGGCATGGTATTCCACGCCGCGTTCCTCGATCCCGAGGGAGGGGTGCATTTCTGGGGAGCGAGCATCGCGTTCGACGAGCATCTGATGCACGCGCTTCACCAGACGCCGTTGGCGGTGAAATTGCTGCCCGGAACGGTGATGATCATCGGCTTCCTGATCGCGTTCGCAGCCTATATCCGCAACACGACCTTGCCCGAGCGCTTCGTCGCGCAGTTCGGGCCGCTCTATCTGTTCCTGCTCAACAAATGGTATTTCGACGAGCTCTACAACGTGCTGTTCGTCCGCCCCGCAATGTGGGTCGGCCGCTTCTTGTGGAAGCAGGGTGACGAAGGCACGATCGACCGCTTCGGCCCCAACGGCGCTGCGGCGTTGGTCGTCGGCGGCAACACGCTGACCGCGCGGCTGCAGTCGGGTTATGTCTACACTTATGCGCTGGTGATGCTGCTCGGGCTGGCCGCCGCGGCGACCTGGGCGATGGCAGCGCAATGAACGCACTCGGCTTCCCGATTCTTTCGCTACTGCTGGCTGTCCCGCTGTTCGCGGGCATCCTGTGCCTGTTCGTGAGCGCTTCGTCGGCGCGCTGGATCGCGCTTGCCGCGACCTTGCTCGATCTCGCGCTCGGCGTCTTGCTGTGGGCGAATTACGATATCGGCGGCGCGCAATGGCAGTTCGTCGAGCATCTCGACATCTTCGGCGTGTTCGCCTGGGCGCTGGGCATCGACGGCATCGCTTTGATGCTGATCATGCTGACTTTGTTCCTGATGCCGATCTGCATCGCCGCGAGCTGGGAGTCGATCGAGCAGCGCGTGCCCGAATATATGGCCGCATTCCTGCTCATGGAAACGCTGATGATCGGCGTGTTCGTCGCCCAGGACATCTACCTCTTCTATCTGTTCTTCGAGGCCGGATTGATCCCGATGTATCTGATCATCGGCATCTGGGGCGGCGCCCAGCGCATCTACGCGAGCTACAAATTCTTCCTCTACCCCTTGCTCGGATCGGTGCTGATGCTGGTCGCCATGCTGTGGATGGTGAATTTCGCCGGCACGACCTACATCCCGCAGCTGCTCGTCACCGATTTCCCGGCCGAGGCGCAGACCTGGCTCTGGCTTGCTTTCTTCGCCAGCTTCGCGGTCAAGATGCCGATGTGGCCGGTCCACACCTGGCTGCCCGACGCGCACGTCCAGGCGCCGACCGCCGGATCGGTGATCCTCGCCGGCGTGCTTCTCAAGATGGGCGGGTACGGCTTCATCCGCTTCTCGCTGCCGATGTTCCCGGAAGCGTCGGCGCAATTGTTCTGGCTGGTGATGGGCCTCTCGATGGTCGCGGTGGTCTACACCTCGCTCGTCGCGCTGGTGCAGCGCGACATGAAGAAGCTGATCGCTTATTCGTCGGTCGCGCATATGGCGTTCGTGACCATCGGCCTGTTCGCGTTCAACCGCCAGGGTCTCGAAGGCGCGCTGCTCGTGATGCTCAGCCATGGCCTCGTCTCGGGCGCGCTCTTCCTCTGCGTAGGAGTGATCTATGATCGGCTCCACACCCGCGAGATCGACCGCTACGGCGGCCTCGCCACCAACATGCCCGTTTATGCGGCTTTGTTCCTTTTGTTCACCATGGCCTCGGTCGGCCTGCCCGGGACGAGCGGCTTCGTCGGCGAATTCCTGAGCCTCGTCGGCGCCTACCAAGCGAGCAGCCTGGTGGCGCTGGTCGCGACGACCGGCATCATTCTCGGGGCGGCCTATATGCTCTACCTCTATTGGCGGGTCGCTTACGGTAAATTGGTCAAGGAGGATGTCGCGGCGATGCCCGACCTCAACAAGCGGGAATATGCGATGCTTGCGTCGATCGCTGCCGTCGTCCTGTGGATGGGCGTCTATCCCGAAAGCTTCATGGCGCCGATGCGCAAGGATGTCGGCGTGCTGCTCCAGCGGATCGATCGCGCCAAGCCCGCCGGTGACGCGCAGCTCGCCAAAGCGCCGCCGCGGCCGGCCCCAGCGGCACTTGGCGCCGGACATTCGGCACCGGCGCATGACGCCCATGCTACCCCAGGGGCCTATGCCGCGCCTGCGGCCGGTGCGGGCGCGCATTGATGGGCACGTCGCTGATCCTGACCTTGCCCGAGATCATCCTCTCGATCGCGGCGCTCGCGCTGATGATGGTCGCGGCCTATGCGGGCGACCGCGCGGCGAAGCTCTCGACCTGGCTGGCGGTGCTCGCGTTCCTCGCCGCCGCGCTGGTTACCCCGGGCGTGTTCGATGGCGGGGGGATCGCCTTCGATGGACTGTTCATCGCCGACAGCTTCGCCGCTTTCTCGAAGATCCTCGTCTATCTCGCCGCGGCGGTGGCTTTGGTCGCCGCGAGCAATTGGTTCGCGCGCGACGGCGGCTACAAGACCGAATATCCGGTGCTGATCCTGCTCTCCGCGGTCGGCATGGGCATGATGGTCTCGGCGGGCGACCTGCTCACGCTCTACATCGGGCTCGAGCTGCAGAGCCTCGCCGCCTATGTGCTCGCCTCGTTCCAGCGCCAGGACGAGCGCTCCGCCGAAGCCGGGCTCAAATATTTCGTGCTCGGTGCGCTCGCCTCGGGAATCCTGCTCTACGGTGTCTCGCTGCTCTACGGCTTCACCGGCTCGACGGTGTTCGCCGACGTCGCGGCGGGTCTGGCACGCGGCGGCATCTCGACCGGCGAGCTGTTCGGCATCGTGTTCGTGCTCGCCGGCATCGCGTTCAAGGTCAGCGCCGTGCCGTTCCACATGTGGACGCCGGACGTCTACGAAGGCGCGCCGACGCCCGTGACGGCTTTCTTCGCTGCCGCCCCGAAGGTCGCGGCGATGGCGCTGCTCACCCGCTTCACCGTGCAGGGATTCG
>JAQGLH010000143.1 GCA_028293005.1 Alphaproteobacteria bacterium | reverse complement strand
GCGGTTCGACGACGATGGCGGCGATCTCGGCGGCGTGCCGGGCGAGGTAGTCATCGAGCGCCTGCTCGCGCGCCTCGTCCACGCTCACCGGGAACGACGCATAGCGCGCGACCTGCTCGGCCCTCGCGGCGCGATCGGGGTCCGCCGAATCGTCCGGCTCATCGTCCCGCTCGTCGGCGGCATCAGCCGAAGGGGTGTCGCGCCAATCCGGAAGCGCCGCGTCGGCGCTGTCGCCGTCGATGAAATTCCGATTGCAGTCGAGGCAGGCAGCGCCACCCCCGACATTGACGTCATTAGCCCAATAATCGGTCGAATCGCTCCACGTGGTCGCTCGGTAGACGTTGGGAGCAAGGTCCGCGAAGAAATGGGTGGGTTCCGGAGTGCTGAAATAGGCCGGGTTGATTTCGGCGATCGCGCTTCGGCCGAGGTGGACACCGAGCGCGGCACCGACGATCGAAAGAGCCGCCATCGCGGGCAGTGCCACGGGATAAGCCATCACAGACTCCAACTCGCGATTCACCCATCTTGAACCACCCTGCAACAACGTCGCTGACGCAGCCGCGTTCCGGCAGCGGGAACGCTTCGCCTCGATCGCCGTCGGTCCAGCCGATCGGCTCTTGCGCTTCGGGCCTTATGGGTGGAGTCTGTGCCGAGGAATGGCGCTGACGCGCTCTCTTGCGGACCGGCGCCCGGGCACGGAGGAGAGAATCATGCCGGAAAGATCGGGAAGCAGGACCGTCGCTCTGGTCGGGCCAGGCGGCAGCGGCAAGACCACTTTGGCAGAGGCATTGCTGCATGCCGCCGGGACGACCGACCGCCAGGGTTCGGTCGACGCCGGAACCAGCGTCGGTGACCCGAGCGCGGAGGCGCGGGCGCGGGGCGGCTCGACCGAGCTCAACCTGATGCGCTTCGACTATCTTGGCGACAGCTTCGCACTCGTCGATTGCCCGGGCTCGGCCGGCTTCGCCGCCGACGGCGCGCTCGGAGTCGCGGTCGCCGACATTGCGATCGTCGTCGTCGATCCCGATCCCGAGCGTGCCGCGCTGGCCGAGCCGATGCTCCGGCAGCTCGACGCGCAGGCGATCCCGCATCTGATCTTCGTCAACAAGGCCGATCAGGCGCGAGGCAGCATGCGCGATCTGCTCGAAGCGCTTCGGCCGCTGAGCGGCGAGCCGCTGATCGCGCGGCAGATCCCGATACGCGAGGGCGAGCGGATCAGCGGATTCGTCGATATCGCGCTTGAACGCGCCTATGAATATCGCCCGGGAAAGCCGTCCGAGGCTGCCGCGATCCCCGCCGAGCTTGCTGAGCGCGAAGCGAACGATCGCTTCCGGATGCTCGAACAGCTTGCCGATCATGACGACGTCCTCCTCGAGCAATTGCTGATGGACGAGTCGCCCGACCCTGCCACCGTGTTGGCCGACCTCGCGCGCGAGACCGGCGAGACGCTCGCCGTGCCGGTGCTGTTCGGCTCGGCGCTCAACGGCTTTGGCGTCAGGCGGCTGCTGAAGGCGTTGCGCCATGAAGCCCCGCGGCCGGCCAAGGCCGCCGAGCGGCTCGGCGCCGAACACGGCTGCGCGTTCGTGTTCAAGGTTTCGCACGGCAGCGCGGTCGGCCGGCTTGCGCTGGCCCGCGTGTTCGGCGGCGCGCTCGAGGAAGGCGCCGAGCTCACGACGGCAGCCGACGACCCGATCCGTGTCGGCGCCTTGTTCGCGATGCAAGGCGAGAAAGTGATCAAGATCCGGCGGGCGGAAATCGGCGACATCGTCGCGATCGCAAAAGCGGAGGCAGTCCGCGCCGGCGAATGGCTGGGCAGCGCGGGCGCGACGCCCCCCCCGCCGCAGCTCGAGCTGCCCGCGAGCAACCATATGCTTGCGATCACGACGCGCGACCGCAAGGACGACGTTCGCCTCTCCGCGGCGCTGCACAAGCTCGTCGAGGAGGACCGGTCGCTACGCTGGGAACAGGACGAGGCGCTCCACGAGACGCGGCTCAGCGGCGTCAACGACGAGCACCTTGCCGTCACCCTCGCCCGCCTCAAGCGCCGCTACGGCGTCGCGGTCGACTCCAGCACCCCGGCGATCGGCTACAAGGAGTCGATCCGCAAGAACGTGACCCAGCGCGGCCGCCACAAGAAACAATCCGGCGGCCACGGCCAGTTCGGCGATGTCGTGGTCGAGCTTCGCCCGCTGGAGCCCGGTGAAGGTTTCCGCTTCGACGTCCGCATCACGGGCGGCGCGGTCCCCAAGCAATGGATCCCCGCGGTCGAGCAAGGCGTGCGCGATGCGATGGCCAAAGGCCCGCTCGGATTTCCGGTTGTCGATGTCGCGGTGACCTTGACCGACGGCTCCTACCACAGCGTCGACAGCTCCGAGCTTGCGTTCCGCACCGCTGGGCGGATTGCGATGGCCCAGGCGCTCGCCGCGGCAGCACCGCATTTGCTCGAGCCGATCCACCGACTGGTGATCATGAGCCCAAGCAGCGCAACCTCGCGCGTCACCTCCGCGATCGCCGCCCGGCGTGGCCAGATGCTCGGCATCATCCCCCGCGAAGGCTGGTCGCGCTGGGACCGGATCGAGGCGATGCTGCCCGAAGCCGAGCTGCGCGGCCTCGATGCCGAGCTACGCTCGCTCAGCCACGGGCTGGCGAGCTACACCGCGCACTACGACCATCTCGCCGAGCTCAACGGCAGGCTCGCCGAGGATGTGGTGCATCGCGAGGTAGAACTGGCCTAGTTCGTCTTTGCGGCTGCGCCGGCATCCGCGTAAGCGGATCAAGCGTAGGCGTAGTGGCCGCCCTTTTGCAGCGCGGCGCCATAGGCCGGGCGCGCGTGAATGCGTTCGAGCCAGTCGATCAGATGCGGGCGGCTGGCGTCGAGGCCGGCGCGCTGCCGGCAAAGCTCGAGCGGGAAGCTCATCATGATGTCGGCGCTGGTGAAGCTGTCGCCGGCGAACCAGTCGCGCTTGGAGAGCTCGTCCTCGAGCCAGTCGAGATGACCCTCGAGCAGCCTGGTGACGAACGGCCGCGCAGGCTTTCCCAGCAGGCCGAGCCGGTCGATGACGAGCAGCGCCAGCAACGGCGGCATCATCGAGCCCTCGGCATAATGGAGGAATTGCCGGTAGAGCAGCACCGAATCGCGGTTGGCCGGCGGGCCGAGCCTGCCGCCCCCTTTCTCGACGAGATATTCGACGATCGCGCCGCTTTCGGTGATCACCCGTCCCTCATCCTCGATCGTCGGCGACTTGCCGAGCGGATGGACAGCCTTCAGCTCGGCGGGCGCGAGCATCGTCTTGGGATCGCGCGCGTAGGGCCGCACCCGATAGGGCATTTCCAGCTCCTCGAGCAGCCAGAGGATACGCTGCGAGCGGCTGTTTTCGAGATGGTGAACGATGATCATAGGCTTGTCCTGCCGCCCTTAGCCCAGCTTTGCGCCGGCTGAAACGAAACTTGTGCCGGCTCGCTTGGTCGCCCATGGCGCGATAGCCTTTCGGGGCGCCGTTGCGGGACACGATGATGAGCGACCGACTTTCTCCAGCCCAGCAGCCCGCGCCACCCGCGCGCCCGGCGCGTGGCGGGCCGGGAATCGGCGAATTCATCGTCCTCACCGCGGCCTTGATGGCCGCCGGCGCGGTCGCGATCGATTCGATGCTGCCGGCGCTGCCCTCGATCGGCGCGAGCTTCGGCGTGGAGGATGACAACCGCCGCCAGCTGATCATCACTTTCTACCTGCTCGGCTTCGGCGCCGGCCAATTGCTCTACGGCCCGATTTCCGATCGCTTCGGGCGCAAGCCCATCCTGGTGGTCAGCCTGTTCGGCTACGCCGTTTTCTCGCTGCTCACCGGCCTCGCGGCGAGCTTTACCCTGCTGCTTGGCGCGCGCCTGCTGCAGGGCGTGGCGGCGGCGGGGACCCGGGTGCTGGTGGTGTCGATGGTGCGCGACCGGTTCGACGGGCCGACGATGGCGAGAGTCATGTCGCTCTCGTTCATCCTCTTCATGATTGTCCCGGTGCTCGCACCCGCGTTCGGCGAAGCCGTGCTTGCCGCGGCGAACTGGCGGTTCATTTTCTTCCTGCTCGCGCTCTACGGCCTGTTCCTCGTCGCCTGGCTGCTGCTGCGCCTTCCCGAGACGCACCCGCCCGAAAAACGCCGGGCGCTGTCGCTCGCCAAGATCAGGGAGGCGATCGCGACCACGCTCCATCAGCGCGTCTCGATCGGCAACACGCTCGCGCTGACATTGGTGGTCGGCGCCTTGTTCGCGTTCATCAATTCGATCCAGCAGATCGTCTTCGACATCTTCGAGCGTCCCGACCTGATGGCGGTGATCTTCGCATCGATCGCCGGGCCGATGGCGATCACCTCCTACCTCAACTCGCGGATCGTCGAGCGGATCGGCTCGAGGCCGATCATGCTCGCAGCCCTCTACGCGTTCGCGGCGGTGTCCTTGCTCCACCTCGTCCTGTTGCTTGCGATCGGCGAGCATCTGATCCTGTTCGTCGTCCTCCAGGCGCTGGCGATGGCCTCGTTCGGCCTCGCCTCGGCCAACCTCAACGCGCTCGCGATGCAGCCGCTCGGTCACATCGCCGGCACCGCCTCCTCGGTCCAGGGCACGATCACCACGATCGGCGGCGCGCTGATCGGGCTTGCCGTCGGCCAATGTTTCGACGGGACGACGCTGCCGCTCGTCCTGGCCTTCGCGGTCTGCGGTGTGTGCGGGCTGCTGACCGCGATCTGGGCCAATTCGCGCAACGTCGCCACGCCACTCGGCTGAGGCACGAAAAAGGCCGGGGAAGTCGCCCTCCCCAGCCCTTTTCTCCGATCGATCGAAAACGTCTCGTCAGACGTCGTCGTCCTCCTCCGGACCGGCCATCAGTGCCTCGGCGACCTGCTCGGTGCGGCCGCGGACCGCGCTTTCGATGCGCGCCGCCACCTCGGGATTTTCCTTCAGATAGGTTTTCGCATTCTCGCGGCCTTGGCCGATGCGGATCGAATCATAGCTGAACCAACTGCCCGACTTCTCGACGATGCCGGCCTTGACGCCGAGATCGATGATCTCGCCCATCGTCGAGATGCCTTCGCCGTACATGATGTCGAACTCGACCTGCTTGAACGGCGGGGCGACCTTGTTCTTGACCACCTTCACGCGCGTCGCGTTGCCGACAATATCGTCGCGTTCCTTGATCTGGCCGGTGCGGCGGATGTCGAGCCGGACCGAGGCGTAGAATTTGAGGGCGTTGCCTCCGGTCGTCGTTTCCGGATTGCCGTACATCACACCGATCTTCATCCGCACCTGGTTGATGAAGATGACCAGGGAGCGCGACTTTGAGATCGAGCCGGTGAGCTTGCGCAGCGCCTGGCTCATCAGCCGCGCCTGCAGACCGACATGGCTGTCGCCCATCTCACCTTCGATCTCGGCCCGCGGGACGAGCGCGGCGACCGAATCGATGACGAGCACGTCGACCGCATTCGAGCGGACCAAAGTGTCGCAGATCTCGAGCGCCTGCTCGCCGGTGTCCGGCTGCGAGACGATCAATTCGCTGGTGTCGACGCCGAGCTTCTTCGCATAGATCGGATCGAGCGCATGCTCGGCATCGATGAACGCCGCGGTGCCACCGAGCTTCTGCGCCTCGGCGACGACGTGGAGCGCGAGCGTCGTCTTGCCGGAGCTTTCGGGTCCGTAAATCTCGACGACGCGGCCGCGCGGCAGGCCGCCGATCCCGAGCGCGATGTCGAGACCGAGCGAACCGGTCGAGATCGAGTCCATCTGGACCGCCTCGCGCGATCCCAGTTTCATCGCCGAACCCTTGCCGAACGCGCGGTCGATCTGCGCGAGCGCGGCTTCGAGGGCTTTTTGCTTGTCCATATTCTCAGAATTCCTGTCGGATCCAACGACTTTGAGCGATGTCGCCATGGTTCAATGCCCTCCTATGATGTCCGCCGAGCGGGTTCAACGCAGGAAGCGATGTACATGTTATGTTCCATGAGAACAAGTAGGAAACGAATGCGCCGCCCGTGTGGGCGCGCCGGCGAGCGACCTCTATTTGTGGAATGCGGCGATGAATGATCCGTGGCGGGCCGGTCAGCCCGCGGCCGAAGACCCGTTGGCGCAGGCCGCGGCGAGCGCAGGCTCGATGGCGTCGATCGTATAGGGCTTGGCAAGCACCGGCGCCGCCGCATGCGCGGGCGGCGGCGGCTCGATATGGCCGCCGGTGGCGAAAACGAACGGCACCCCCTCCTCGAGCAGCCGGTCGGCGATCGGCCAGACATGCTCGCCCTTCAGATGGACGTCGAGGATCGCGAGATCGAAACCGCCTTCGTCGATCTTGGCCATGGCCTCCGCGACGCTGTCGACGATGCCGGCGATCCTGTGGCCGAGCGAATCGAGGAAATCCTCGAGCATCATCGCGATCAGCGGTTCGTCTTCAACGATCAGGATGGAACGACTGGCGGACACGACGCTCGATTAAGGCTAGAATGAAAAAAATCAAAACCTATTTCGACGCGGCATTATTCCCGAGCAAAGCGTCGCGCGCGGCCTCGGCCAGCTTCTGCACCGAGAATGGCTTGGCGAGGAACGCGACCCGCTCGAGGTCGATCGACTTGCGCAATTGCTCCTCCGCATAGCCCGAGATGAACAGGATCGGGAGGTCGGGGTGGGTCTTGCGCGCCTCGCGCACCGTCGTCGGTCCGTCCATCGACGGCATCACCACGTCCGAGATCATCAGATCGACCTTCTCCTCGCGGCCCAGGATCTCGAGCGCCGCCTCGCCGCTTTCGGCGGTGAGCACCGTATAGCCGTGCCGCGTCAGCGCGCGCTCGGCGACGGCGCGAACCATCGCCTCGTCCTCGACGATCAGGATCGTGCCGGTGCCCCACAGCTCGCCGGGTGCCGTCTTCGCCTTGCCCTTCTCGGACACATTGACCGCGCCGGCGGCGTGGACCGGCAAATAGATGGTGAAGCTGCTGCCCTTGCGTGGCTCCGAATCGGCGAAGATGAAGCCGCCCGATTGCTTGACGATGCCGTAGACGGTCGAAAGGCCGAGCCCGGTTCCCTTGCCGACCTCCTTGGTCGTGAAGAACGGCTCGAAGATCTTGCTCAGGATCGCGGGCGGGATTCCCGTCCCGGTGTCCGAGACGCGCAGTGCAGTGTAATCGGCGATCGGGAGGATGTCGCTTCCCATCCGCCTGACGTCATCGGTCGAGACCGAATAGGTGTGCAACGTCAGCGTGCCGCCCTTGGGCATCGCGTCGCGCGCGTTGACGCACAGATTGACGATCACCTGCTCGAGCTGGCCGGGATCGGCGCGAACTGCGCCGAGGCTGCGGCCATGCTTGACCTGCAGCGTGACCGTCTCGCCGAGCAGGCGCTTCAACAGGTTGGAGACCTCGGCGATCACGTCGGGGAGCTGAAGTACCTGCGGCCGCAGCGTCTGCTGGCGCGAGAAAGCGAGCAGCTGCCGCGTCAGGCCCGCGGCGCGGTTCGAATTGCTCCTGATCTGCTGGATGTCGTCATAGTCGCTGTCGCCCGGCGTGTGGCGCATCAGCATCAGGTCGCAATAGCCGATGATCGCGGTCAGGATGTTGTTGAAATCGTGGGCGACGCCGCCCGCGAGCTGGCCGACTGCCTGCATCTTGGTCGCCTGCGCGATCTGCCGCTTCAAGCGGTCCTCCTCGCTATTGTCCTTGAGCGAGAGGAGGACCGCGGCCTGGCCGAGACCGCGGACGCCGGCGATCGTCAGCGCGACCGGCTCTTCGGGATTGGACTTGAGCCGCACGGCGATGTCGCTGGCGGCGGACGGGCCACGCGCGAAACGGCGAACGAGGTCCGACACCGCCGCCTTGTCCTCGCTGACGACGAGGTCGCCCGGATACACTGCCTTCGTCTCCTCGGCGAGCGCGGCCGCCTTGCGGAACGCCTTGTTGAGATAGATGAAGCGGCCGTCGACGTTGGCGAGCGCCAGCCCCAACGGCAGGATATCGAGCAAGGCGTTGATGTGCGCGGTGTCGTCCTTGCCGAGCCGGCGGAAGCCGCCGTCACCATCGTCGAGCAGCAGGAACAGGGTCAGCGGATTGCCGCCATCGGCGATCGGGATCTGGACGATGCGCAGCGGTGTCGCGCCGCTTCCTTCGCTCGCGAGGCTGAACTGGCCTTCCTCGGTGGCGGTGAGCAGGCCGACCAGCGGCGTTCCCACGGCCGTAGCGTCGGCATTGCCGGTCGCGCGCAGCAGGAACACGCGATTGGCGGCGACGAGCGCGCCGTCGGCGTCGGCGAGCACCGCCATCAAGCCGGCCTCGCCGATGCGGTGCCCCGCTTCGCCGGTGAGCAGGCTGCGCGCCTCGGCGGTGAGATCGAGCGCGTTGCTGCGCTTGAAGCGCCAGACCAGATATTGGTGATCGGCGCCTTCACGGCTGAGCTCGGCCCGCAGCTTGCCGCCGTCGGTGCCGAATTGCTCGATCGCCGCCATGCCGTCACGGCGCGCGGCGACCGCGGCATGCTGCAGCCGTTCCTGCTCACGCTCTCCGAATGCGAGATCGGGCGCCGTCGCATAGCCACCGAACCAGCTTGCATAAGCCTCGTTGGCGCACAGCAGGCGTCCGCCTCCATCGGTGATCGCGACGGCGTTGGCCGTGACGTCGATCGCGGCGCGCAGAAGGGCGATGTCGGTCCCCGCCGGCAGCGCCTCGCCCGCATCGCGCGCACCGAGCCTCGCGCGCAGCATCACGATCGCGCCGACGCCGAGCAGCCCCGCGGCGAACGCCCCGGCGAACAACGGATCGCCGACCGCAAAAAGCAGCAGCGCGGCCGAGCCCGCGGCGGCGAGAATCAGGAGCGCGGCGGCGAGCGCGCTAGCCCCGGAGCGATTGCCGGAGCGATTTGGCGCAGCGAAGCTGCCGGAAAATGCGAGCGGTGTGGATGCCATGTCTGGGCCCACTCATGTGCCTTGCCTCTCCCCTGCGTCAAGCGCCGCCGCCCCATGCGCCGCCGCCCATGCGCCACGGCAGCCAGCCCGGCGTCACCAGATCCGCACTCGCCGCTCGGGCGGCAGATAGAGCGTCTGGCCGGATTTGACATCAAACGCAGGATACCAGGGATCGAGGTTGCGGACGACCGCGACGCGCTGCTCGGACGGCGAATGGGGATCGGTGAGCAACCGCTGACGCAGATTCGCCTCGCGGTAGTTGCGCCGCCAGACCTGGGCCCAGCCGAGGTAGAAGCGCTGATCGCCGCTGACGCCGTCGATCACCGGCGCCTGCTTCCCGCCAAGCGAAGCCTTGTAGGCATCGTAGGCCACCGTCAGCCCGGCGAGGTCGGCGATATTCTCGCCGAGCGTCAGCCTGCCTTGGACATGCATCCCCGGAAGCGGTTCATACGCATCATATTGGTCTGAAAGCTGCTTCGTAAGTGATTCGAATTTCTTGATATCCTGCGGCGTCCACCAATCGCTCAGCCGGCCCTCGGCGTTGAATTTGGCACCCTGGTCGTCGAAATGATGGCTGAGTTCGTGGCCGATCACAGCGCCAATGCCGCCGTAATTGACGGCAGGATCGGCATGGGGATCGAAGAAAGGCGGCTGCAGGATTGCGGCGGGAAACACGATCTCGACCATGCCGAAATTGGCATAAGCGTTGATCTCCATCGGGGTCATGCCCCATTCCCAGCGGTAGATCGGCTTGCCCAGCTTGCCGATCTCATAATCATGCTCATAGGCGCGCGAACGAATCGCGTTGCCGAACAGATCGCCGCGATCGACCCGCAGTCCCGAATAGTCGCGCCAGCGCTCGGGATAGCCGATCTTGGGTGTGAAGGCGGCGAGCTTGGCATGCGCCTTCGCCTTGGTCTCGGGCGTCATCCAGTCGAGCCCGTCGATGCGCCGCCCCATGGCGGCGATGACGTTGCGGACCAATTGATCGGCGCTGGCCTTGGTCTCGGGCGGGAAGTATTTGGCGACGTAGATTTTGCCGATCTCTTCGCCCATCGCGCCGGTGACGAAGGTCACTCCACGCTTCCAGCGCGGCTCGATCTGCGGCGTTCCCGACAATGCGGTTTCGTAGAAAGCGAAATCCTCGTTGGTGATGGCGGCGGGAAGCACGTCGGCATAAGCGTGCAGCGAGCGCACCAGAAGCTGGTCCTTGAGCACCCGCAGCGGCGTCGTCGCGATCAGCCCGGCAATGCCGTTGACCGCGCTCGGCTGGGCGACGATGACGCTGTCGACATTCGCCCCGATACCGCCGAAAAAGGTCGCGAAATCAAACCCGGGGGCATCGCTCTCGAGCTTTGCCACCGCCATCTTGTTGTACGTCTTGGTGGCATCGCGGCTGTCGGTGCGCGGCCAATGAACCCGGGCGATGGCGGTCTCATAATCGAGCACGGCCGCCGCGCGCGCGGCGGCGTTGGCTTCGCCCGCGAGCGTCAGCATGCGCGCGAGATGCGCCCGATAGGCGCTGCGCGTCTCGGCGATCTTGGGATCGCTCTTCAGATAATAATCGCGGTCGGGCAGGCCGAGCCCGCCCTGGAACAGCTGCAGCGCATAGACATCGGGCTTCTTGTCGTCCTGGCCGATGAAGGAGCCGAACGGACCTGCGATTCCCATCCGGTCGGCCTCGGCGGCGAGCGCCGCATAGCCGGCCTTGCCGCTCAGCGCTTCGATCCGTGAAAGCCACGGCCGGATCGGGCCCATTCCCTTCGCCTCGACCGCCGCCTCGTCGAGAAAGCTCGCATAAGCGTTGCCGATCTTGCTCGTGGGATCGGACCTGGCCTGGTCGAGGATCTGCTGCGTGCGCTGGCGCGAGAGATCGTCGAGAACGGTGAACATGCCGTAATTGGAGCGGTCTGCCGGAATCGGCGTGGTCTTCGTCCAGGTGCCGTTGGCGAAGCGATAGAAATTGTCGCCCGGCGCGACGCTGCGGTCCATTCCGGTCTGATCGAAGCCGAAGCTGCCGATCTGCGGTCTTGCCGGCGTGGCAGCGGCGGGCTCAGCGGCAGCGGCGTTCGGAGTCGACCCGCTGGAGGCGCAGCCCGCGAGCATGGTCGAGGCCGCAAGAACGAACATCAAGTGACGCATAAAAGCCTTCTTTCAAGCTGCTTAGGCGCCGCTCCCTTAGGAGCTCAGGTCAGTTTTGTATATCGTGGCGGTGGCGCCTGCGTCGCCATTTCGCGGTGAGCCACAGCCGCCACACGAAGGCGGCGACCGCGTAGCCGACGATTCCGGAGATCACCGCCATCACCGCGAGGCCGCTGATCAGCGCGGGCGCCGCCGAGGAGAGCAGCCAGTTCGTCCACTGGTCGATCGAGGCATGATGCTCGATCATCTGCAACACCGCACCCGGGTTGGCCGGAAAACCGAACAGATCGCTCCCGATCCAAAGCGCCGCCATCAGCAGCAGCGGCGTCGTCACCGGGTTGGTGAGCAGGGTGGTGCCCACCGTCAATGGAACATTGGCGCGAACCGGCACCGCCACCATCGCCGCCGCAACCGGCTGGACGAACGGAATGATCACGAAAATGCCGATCGTCAGCCCGACCGCGATCGCCCTCGGCACCGAACGGCGAGTGAAGCGCCACAAGGCGGGCTGGAGCAGCAGATGCGCGACTGGTTGCACCAGCCGGTTGCTCTCGAGCTCCTCGCGGCTCGGCAGCATCCGCCGGATCCTGTCCGCAAGCCAGGTCTTGCGCGTCTCCGGGCTAACCATGCTGGCGCAGCAGGCGGCCCTGCTCCTTCTTCCAATCCTTGGCCTTTTCGTGCTCGCGTTTGTCGTGGGCCTTGCGGCCGCGCGCGACCGCGAGCTCGACCTTGGCGCGGCCACGGCTGTTGAAATAGATCGACAGCGGCACCAAAGTCATGCCCTGCCGCGCCACCAGGCCGAACAATTTATTGATCTCACGCTCGTGGAGCAGCAGCTTGCGCGGTCGCTTGGGCTCGTGGTTGAAGCGGTTGCCGTGGCTGAATTCCGGGATGTTCGCGTTGATCAGCCAGACCTGCTCGTCCTTCACCTCGGCGTAACTTTCCGCGATCGAGCCCTCGCCGAAGCGCAGCGATTTCACCTCGGTGCCGGTGAGCGCGATCCCCGCCTCATAGGTGTCCTCGATCGCATAATCGTAGCGCGCGCGCCGGTTCTCGGCGACCACCTTCTTCTTGTCGAATATCTCCGGACGCGGTCGGACCATCAGGCGCGCGCCATCAGATCAGCCCCGCGTGGGCGAGCGCCGCATCGATCGCAGCCCGGCTCTCCCGCGAAGGCTGAGTCATCGGCAGTCGCACGTCGGGCAGATATTCCGGTCGCAGCCGCGACAGCGCATATTTGACCGGGCCGGGCGAGGCGTCGCTGAACAAGGCCGCGTGGAGCGGGAAAAGCCGATCCTGAAGCGCGAGCGCGTCCGCCCAGCGCCCATCGAGGCAGGCCGCTTGGAACTGCGCGCAAAGCCCCGGAGCGACATTGGCGGTGACCGAAATGCAGCCGGCGCCGCCCATCGCCATGAAGGCAAGCGCCGAATCGTCGTTGCCGGAGAGCTGGCAAAAGTCGCTTCCACAGCCGAGACGCTGCGCCGAGACGCGTTCGAGCTTGCCGGTCGCGTCCTTGACGCCGACGATCGTCGGCAGCCTGGCAAGCTCGGCAAGGGTCTCGACCGCAATGTCGGTGACGGTCCGCGACGGCACGTTGTAGATGATGATCGGCAGCGTGCTGTGCTCGGTCAAATAGCGGTAATGCGCGAGCAGCCCCTGCTGGTTGGGCCGGTTGTAATAAGGCAGCACGACGAGCGCCGCGGCGGCGCCGGCGGCCTGGGCGTGGCGCATATGCTCGAGCGCGACCTTGGTGTCGTTCGAGCCGCAGCCGGCGATCACCGGCACGCGGCCGCCGGCCTGCTCGACACACACCGAAACGACGTGGTTGTGCTCCTCGATCGACATCGTCGCACTCTCGCCGGTGGTCCCGCACGGAACGAGACCGGTCGATCCTTCGGCGATTTGCCAGTCGACCAGGGCCCGAAAACCGGCCTCATCGAACGACTCGTCCCGAAAAGGAGTCACTAGAGCGGGGATGGAGCCGCGGAACATCATTATCTCCTTCACCTCGCTCTCTTTTCCGCACATAAAAAGCGGAGGACCACGAGACTATTCAGGGTCTGATAAGGAGCGGCCCGCCATTCTGTCCAGCATGCAGACGAAAGCAGTGATTCTTGTGCCGCTTCTCGCGTCGGTTGCGGCCTTTGCCGCAATCGCGCCGGACGCCGGCCTGCGCCCGGCGGCGATGACCACCCCGCCCCTTCCCTCGGCCTTTCCGCCGGCGCCGGCACCGGCGCCGATGCCGGGCAGCTATACGCCTGTCTCGTCGTTCACTTCCCAGGCGCTGGCGCAATGGAGCAGCCTGCGACAGAGCGACAATTATCCCTTTTCTTCCTATGCCTCGTTCCTGATGCGCTATCGCGGCTGGCCGGGAGAGAGCAGCCTGCGCCGGACCGCCGAGCGCGCGATCGATCCGCTGACGTCCTCGCCGAGCCTCGTCGTCGGCTATTTCCGGATGCTCCCGCCGCTCACGCCGATGGGCCAGGCACGTTACGCCTCGGCGCTGCTTGCCACCGGCCAGCTCGACGCGGCGCGCGCAACGGCGCGCCTCGCCTGGGTCGGCGGCGCGATGCCGCGCACCGACGAGGACCGTCTGCTCGCGCAATTCGGCGCGGCGCTCACCATCGCCGATCACGATCAAAGGGTCGAAAAACTGCTCGCCGCCGGCGAGACGTCGACCGCGTATCGCCTGTTGCCGTTTGCCGCGGCGGCTAAGCGCCCCGTCTACGAAGCGCGGATCGCGCTCCAGACCGAAGCGCCCGACGCGGCCGCCAAGCTCGCGCTGGTCGGCACCAGCGCCGTTGGCGACCCTGGGCTGCTGATGGATCGTGCGCGATGGCTGCGCAACACCAGCCAGAGCCTTGCCGCACGAGCGTTGCTCGCGCAGCCGCGCACGCTGACCGCGCGCCCCGCCGATCCCGAGAAATGGTACGAGGTCCTGCTCCTGGTGGCGCGCGCCGCCGCGGCCGACCGCCAGTGGACGACCGCTTACCAGATCGCTTCGCAGGTCGACGACGCTTATCCGCCGGGCACCGACATCAGCCTGCAATCGACCGGCGAGCGTGACGATTACACCAGCCTCGTCTGGCTGGCGGGGACGACCGCGCTGCACCAGCTCGGACGCCCCGCCGACGCGATCCAGCTGTTCGTCCGTTACGCGCGCGGCGGCCGCTCGGCGCAGGTCACGACCAAGGGTCTCTATTGGGCCGGCCGCGCCGCACAGGCCGTCGGCCAGACCGCGCAGGCTAACGCCTATTTCGCCGAGGCTGCCGCTTTCCCCGAGCTCTTCTACGGCCAGCTATCGCTCGAACGGATCGGCCGCCCGGTTCCGCCGCCGCTCGCGCCCATTCCTCCGACCGAGGCCGAACGGCAGGCCTTCCAACGCAAGGATCTTGTCGACGCCGCGAAGATGCTCGGCCTGATGGGCCGCTGGGAAGACCAGTCCTTGTTCGTTCGGGCGCTGTCCGAACGGGCGCAAAGCGAACGCGAGCGTGTCCTCACCGCCGAGCTGTCGCGCCAGATCGGGCGGCCCGATCTCGCCGTCTGGCTGGCGCGCGATGCCCGCAACGCGGGCACGCCCTTCTACGTTCGGCCAGCCTATCCTGAGGTGAGTGTTCCGCTTTCGAGCCATTATTGGTCGCTCGCGCACGGCATCATCCGTCAGGAAAGCTCGTTCGACCGCGCCGCGGTGAGCCACGCCGGTGCGCGCGGCATGATGCAGCTGATGCCGCCGACCGCGCGACAATGGGCCGGCAAGCTCGGCCTCCCCTACGAGCTCGGCCGGCTGACCCGGGATTCGTCGTACAATATCATGCTCGGCAGCCAATATTTCGCCAGCCTGATGGACGATTGGGGCGGCTATGCTCCGCTCGCCGTGGCGAGCTACAATGCCGGTCCGGGCAATGTCCGCAAATGGATCTCCGCCAATGGCGACCCGCGCATGCCAGGCGTCGACATCGTCAAGTGGATCGAGGACATCCCTTACACCGAGACGCGCGGCTACGTGCAGCGCGTGCTCGAGAATGCGGTGGTCTACGACGCGATCAATCCCGCCCGCGCGAACGCCGCGGGCACGATCCGCCTGTCTTTCTATCTCGGCAAGAGCAGCCGCCCAGGCTGATTTCAATCGCGCGAAAACGCTCTAAACAGGCGTGATGGCGGACCGGGTCAACCATATCACCCCCGAGGGCTACCGCCGGCTGCGCGAGGAATATGAGCGGCTGTTCGGAGTCGAGCGGCCGCAGGTGGTCGAGACGATCAGCTGGGCGGCCGGCAACGGCGATCGCTCCGAGAATGGCGATTATATCTACGGGCGCAAGCGCCTCCGCGAGATCGACCGGCGGATCGACTGGCTCTCGCGCCGCATGGCGAGCGCCAAGGTCACCGATCCCGCGCGGCAAACCGACCGCCGCCGCGTCTGGTTCGGCGCGACGCTGACGCTTGCCGACGAGGACGACAACCAACGTATCGTCACATTGGTGGGCGAGGATGAGGCCGACGCCACCGCGGGGCGCATCAGCTGGCATGCCCCGCTTGCGCGCGCCGTCCGCGGCGCGGCGCTCGGCGACGTGCGGCGAGTCGCTCTCCCCTCGGGCGAGAAGGAATATGAGATCGTCGCGATCGCCTATCCGGAGCCTGACTGATCCTCCCCTGCTGTTGCAGCCGAGGGAAGGAATTCATCCCCCTCAGCTACCGAACACCCGGCGGGCCAGCTTCTCGGTCTCGCGCGACGCGGCGGGCGGCGTGAGCGGCACAGCTTTCTCGAGCCTTTCCGCGACCGTCGTCAGCACCGCGATTCGCGCCGCTTTCTTGTCGTTGCCGTCGATCACATGCCAGGGCGCCCAATGCGTGTCGTTGTGCGCGAACATTTCATCGAGCGCGGCCAGATAGGCAGGCCGCTTCTCGCGGTTGCGGAAATCTTCGGGCCCGACTTTCCAGCGCTTCCACGGATGTTCGAGCCGCGCCTTGAGCCTCTTGTCCTGCTCCTCCTGCGTGACGTGAAGGAAGATCTTGACGATGTTCGTGCCGTCGCTGGCCTGCTGCGCCTCAAACTCGTTGATCTCGTCATAGGCGCGACGCCATACCGGCTCGCTCGCGAAACCCTCGACCCGCTCGACGAGCACGCGACCGTACCAGCTCCGGTCGAACACCGCGATCTCGCCCGTGCCCGGCAGCCGCTGCCAGAAGCGCCACAGGAAGTGGTGCGCTTTCTCTTCCTCGGTGGGCGCGGAAATCGGCCACACCTCGAAATGCCGCGGATCCCATTTCGAGGTGAGGCGCTGGATCGCCCCGCCCTTTCCCGACGCATCCCAGCCTTCCAACAGGATCACGCTGCGCTTGTTGTGGACGATGTGCGCAACCAGCAGCCGCGACAGACGCTCCTGGAGCGCCTCGAGCTCGTCCCGATAATCCCCGTCGAATCGATCGCCGGATTCATAATCCGCCAGATTGATCGCCATCAGCTGTTCGTCCCTGTGCCGGCCGAGGATTTCGCGCGTCGAGATGCGGTTTGCAAGGGATCCAGATCCCCTCCGTGGCGGGGAGGGCCTAGCTCTTCGCCGGATCGACGATGCGGATGTGGAGCTCACGGAGCTGCTTCGCCGACACTTCAGACGGCGCGTTCATCATCAGATCCTCGGCCTTTTGGTTCATCGGGAACAGCACGACCTCGCGGATGTTGGGTTCCCCGGCGAGCAGCATGACGATGCGGTCAATGCCCGGCGCCGAGCCGCCGTGCGGCGGCGCCCCATATTTGAACGCATTGATCATGCCCGAGAAATTCGTGTCGACCTCCGCGCGGCTGTAGCCGGCGATCTCGAACGCCTTGTACATGATGTCCGGGCGGTGGTTGCGGATCGCACCCGACGACAGCTCGACGCCATTGCAGACGATGTCATATTGATAGGCGAGGATATCGAGGGGATCCTTGGTCTCCAGCGCCTCGAGCTCGCCTTGCGGCATCGAGAAGGGATTGTGGCTGAAGTCGATCTTCTTCGCATCCTCGTCATATTCGTACATCGGGAAGTCGACGATCCAGCAGAATCGGAACGAATCCTGCTCGATCAGGCCAAGCTCCTCGCCGATGCGGGTCCGTGCCAGGCCCGCCAGCTTGGCCGCCTGCGCCTCCTTGCCCGCGGCGAAGAACACGCCGTCGTCCGGGCCGAGGCCGAGCGTGGCGATCAGCTCCGCGGTCGCTTGCTCGCCGAGGTTCTTGGCGATCGGCCCTCCGGCCTCGCCGCCCTTCATATTGATATAGCCGAGGCCGGCATGGCCTTCGCCCCGTGCCCAATCGTTCATGCCG
>JAQGLH010000095.1 GCA_028293005.1 Alphaproteobacteria bacterium | reverse complement strand
TGCCCGCCGATGCCGGGGCGGTTTGCCCAATAGTGGATGTCGGCGCCGCGCGCCTTGATCGAGAAGGGCACGCCGAGCGCCTGCGACAGCGCCATCGCGGCGGGACCGTCGGGCCAGAAGAATTCGGCGTCGATCACGTCGAACGGAAAGCGCGCGCGGATCTCGCGCAGCAGCGGCAGCAGCGCCTTTGCCATCGCGCGTGCGGTCCAGGCCTGGCCGATCGCCGGCACCACGGGGAAGGGGGGGCGGTGGACGATCAGACCTTTCCACGCCTCGCGCGGCGGCAGCTGCGCCCGCGCGGCATAATGCGGATGGCGCGACAAAGGCCAGCGCGGCAGGCCGATCGGCGAGACCAGCTCAAGCTCGACATCGGGGAGCGCGGCGAGCCCGAGCGTCTGGCGCTCGACGAAGACGCCAAGCGTCGGCTGCGCCGCATTGGGAAAAAGCGTCGAGAGCGTGAGGACCCGCAGCATCACCGCGCTATAGCGGGGGATGGTTGACAGCGCATTAGCTGCCGGGCGCGCCCACACCGCTCTCGGCTTGCGCGAGAAGGATCGAGGGAGCGGGTATCGGGAAGATCGCCCCGATCGGGGCAGACCCCTTCTTTCCGACCTCGCGCGTAACGGGAGAGAGGCTATTGGCCTTCGAGAATCCCTCGGCTAAGAAGCCCAGCATGCGTAAATTTTCCCGCCCGATTGCCGCTCTCGTCCTGATGGCGCTGCTCGTTCCGCTCGCCGGTTGCGCGAGCAACCGCAACCGCAACCGGGCCGATACCCAATATGTCGCGCGCGACGTCAACACACTCTACACGGCGGCGCGCGATCGGCTCGATCGCGGCCAGTACAGGGTCGCGGCGCAGCTGTTCGACGAGGTCGAGCGACAGCATCCTTATTCGGTGTGGGCACGGCGCGCGCAGCTGATGAGCGCGTTCAGCTATTATCTCGCGAACGATCACCAGAAATCGACCGATTCGGCGCGGCGCTTCCTCGCCATTCATCCGGGCAACAAGGATGCGCCTTACGCGCTCTATCTGGTCGCGGTGAACTATTACGAGCAGATCGAGGACGTCACCCGCGACCAGAGCTCGACCAAGAGCGCGCTCGACTCGCTCGGCGAGCTTGTCCGCCGCTATCCGGACACGCGCTACGCCGCCGACGCGCGGCTCAAGCTCGATCTCGTCAACGACCATCTCGCCGGCAAGGAGATGGAGATCGGCCGCTTCTACCAGCGCCGCAATCAGTGGCTCGCGTCGGTGATCCGCTTCCGCACGGTGGTCGACGAATATCAGACGACCAGCCACACGCCCGAGGCGCTGATGCGGCTTACCGAATCCTATCTCGCGCTCGGCGTTCCAGAGGAAGCGCGTAAGGCTGCTGCCGTGCTCGGTGCCAATTACCCGGGCACGAAATGGTATGAACGCGCCTACAAACTGGTCCAGAAGCACGCTGCTTGATCCGCCCGCTCCGCCGGGGACCGGCTGGTGCTGACTCGGCTGACCATACGCGACGTCGTCCTGATCGAAGCGCTCGACCTCGAATTCGGCGCGGGGCTCGGCGTGCTCACCGGTGAAACCGGCGCCGGCAAATCGATCCTGCTCGACGCGATGGGCCTCGCGCTTGGGATGCGCGCCGACAGCGGCCTCGTCCGCAACGGCCAGGCGCAGGCGGTGGTCAGCGTCGCCTTCGATCTCCCTCCCGATCATCCCGCCCACACGCTGCTGAGCGAGAACGGGCTCAGTGGCGAAGCCGGCGAGCCCCTGGTGATCCGGCGCATCGTCCGCGCCGACGGCGGCAGCCGCGCGCTCATCAACGATCAGGCGGTGTCTGCCGGGCTGGTGCGCGACATCGGCGCATTGCTGGTCGAGATCCACGGCCAGCATGACGATCGCGGGCTGCTCAATCCACGCGGCCACCGCGCCTTGCTCGACAGCTACGGCGAGATCGACGCCAGCATCGCGGAAGCTCATTTTCGCCGATGGGGCAACGCGCAGGCGGCGCTTGCCGAGGCGCGCGCGGCGCTCGAGCTTGCGGAACGCGACCGCGAGTGGCTCGAGCATGCAGTCGCCGAGCTCCAGCAGCTCGCGCCGCAGTCGGGCGAGGAGGCGGAGCTCGCTCTGCTTCGCGCGAACATGCAGAAAGGCGCGCGGTTGGCAGAGGACATCGCGACTATCGGCGAGTTGTTCGATGGATCCGAAGGCGGGCTCGCCTTGCTTCGCCAGGCCGCGCGTCGGCTCGAGCGGATCGCCGGCGAGCATGAGCATCTCGAGCAGGCGCTTGCCGCGATGGACCGCGCCATCATCGAGGCCAGCGATGCCGAGGATCGGCTTGCCGACGCCGCCACGGCGCTCGATTGCGATCCGCGCCGGCTCGACGAAGCCGAGGCGCGCTTGTTCGAGCTGCGCGCGCTGGCCCGCAAGCATAGGATCGAGCCGGACGCGCTGGCGACCTTGGCCGAGGAGCTGGGCGAAAAATTGGCCGCGCTCGAAGCGGGCACCGACCATCTCGCCGCGCTCGAACATGCGGCCGCGGAAGCGAAGGCCGCCTATCTCGAGGCAAGCGAGCGGCTCGCGCTGATGCGGCGCGAGGCGGCGGCGAGGCTCGACGAGGCTGTGACGAAGGAGCTTGCGCCGCTCAAGCTCGAGACGGCGGTTTTCCGCACCGCGGTGACCTCGCTCGACGAAGCATCCTGGGGGCCGAAGGGCCGCGACCGGGTCGAGTTCGAGATCGCGACCAATCCCGGTGCTCCGCTCGCGCCGCTTACCCGCATTGCCAGCGGCGGCGAATTGTCGCGCTTCATCCTCGCGCTGAAGGTCGCGTTGGCGGAACAGGGCGGCGCGGCGACGATGATTTTCGACGAAATCGACCGCGGTGTCGGCGGCGCC
>JAQGLH010000058.1 GCA_028293005.1 Alphaproteobacteria bacterium | reverse complement strand
GCCCGCCTGATGGCGCTGCGGCTCAGGGGGCCGCTCGCGATTGGGGATTTGCCGATCGGGTGTCGAAACGCGGTTCGTACCGCTCGCACGTTTCGACGACGATGTCTTGGCCACGATCGAGGGCCCTTTCCTACACAGTCGATTATCCCAGTGGCGGCTCTATGGCGGCAAACGATGAGCGGCGCAACGGGTTGCCCGGCGCATTTGCAGGCGGCGAAAGCCGGGTCGCCGCCTCCGTCGCGGGTCGGGTCTCGGGCGATTTCGCCGCTTCCGGCGCGCGCTAGCGATCGAGCTGGATGATGACTTCGTCAGGACGAACCAGTCCGAGCTGGCTGCGCACCATTTCGTCGGCCAGATCGGGATCGGCGCGGCGCGGATCGAGCAAGTGCGCCCTGTGCGCCAGCCGTTCTCGTTCCTGCATCAGCTGCGCGAGCTCGACCTTCCGCTCGTCCTTCAAATGGCGATAATCGCCCCAGGAGAGGATGCCGTTCGAACCGACCACCGCATAGCCGACGAAGTTGGCGATGATCAGCACCGCAAGCGCCGGCAATGCGGCGCGTTGAACGGTTCTCCAATTCTGTCTGCCGTCCCTGATCATGGATTAACCAGAATCAGGAAAGCGCCGCGGAATCAAGCTCTTTTCGTCAAAAAGATAGATTTGCCAGCATAAGCTGCAGCGCTGCCGAGTTCCTCCTCGATGCGGATCAGCTGATTGTATTTGGCGAGCCGGTCCGAACGCGCGAGGCTGCCGGTCTTGATCTGCCCGCAATTGGTGGCGACGGCGAGGTCGGCGATCGTCGTATCCTCGGTCTCCCCCGAGCGATGCGACATCACCGCGCTATAGCCTGCGCGTTGCGCGGCGGAGACCGCCTCGAGCGTTTCGCTGAGCGTTCCGATCTGGTTGACCTTGACGAGCAAGGAATTGGCGAGGCCTTGCTCGATCCCCATCCGCAGCCGCTTCGGGTTGGTGACGAACAAATCGTCGCCGACCAGCTGGACCTTGTCGCCAAGCAGGTCGGTCAGGATCTTCCATCCCTCCAAATCGTCCTCGGCCATGCCGTCCTCGATCGAGAGGATCGGATAGCGCGCGGCGAGATCGGCGAGATATTCGGCCATTTCCGCCGGCGTGAGAATTTTCCCCTCGCCTTCCATCCGATAAGCGCCGTCCTTGAAGAATTCGGTCGAGGCGCAATCGAGCGCGAGCACGACGTCGTCGCCGGGCGTGTAGCCGGCGCGCTCGACCGATTTCATGATGAAGTCGAGCGCGACGGTCGTCGAGGCGAGCGCCGGCGCGAAACCGCCCTCGTCGCCGACCGCGGTCGAAAGTCCGGCCTCCGAGAGACCCTTCTTGAGCGTGTGGAAGATCTCGGCGCCGCAGCGCACCGCTTCGGCGAGGCTGTCCGCGCCGACCGGCATGACCATGAATTCCTGGAAATCGATCGCGTTGTCGGCATGCTCTCCGCCATTGATGATGTTCATCATCGGCACCGGCAGCAGATGCGCGGCGACACCGCCGACGTAACGGTAGAGCGGCAGCCCGCGCGCCTCGGCCGCCGCCTTGGCGTTGGCGAGGCTGACGCCGAGGATAGCGTTCGCGCCGAGCCGCGACTTGTTCTCGGTCCCGTCGAGCTCGATCAGCAGCGCGTCGATTTCTTCCTGGTCCTCGGCGTCGCGGCCGACGACCGCCTGAGCGATCTCGCCGCGAACCGCTTCGACCGCCTCGAGGACGCCCTTGCCGAGATAGCGACTCTTGTCGCCGTCGCGCTTTTCGACCGCCTCGTGCGCGCCGGTCGAGGCACCCGAGGGCACCGCCGCGCGGCCCATGCTACCATCCTCGAGCAGGACCTCGACTTCGACGGTCGGATTGCCGCGGCTGTCGAGGATCTGGCGGGCGTGAACGTCGAGGATCGCAGTCATGGTGGGGCCTTTTGCTATGGCGTCAATGGGATCGAGCGGAGGTCTGAAAATCCGTTTGAACAAGGCGACGCCGGTTCGCGCTTCGCCGCGTCGACCGCTCCCGCCGGTGCACGACCGCTCTCTATCGGCGGCATCGGGAGGACGCAACTTTACCGTCGCTTCGGCTCGTCTCGCGCACGAGATCCGGCACGACATCCGAAGGCCGATCGCACGCGAAATGAATCTTGAGGGCACCGGACGCGTGCGGAACGGAAGCCAAGGGCCGTGTGTTTCTTGTGCCAATAGAGTAGAAGCTTTTCCATCGATCTGGAGGAACCCCATGCCGCGCGATTCTGAACTGCCCGAAGGCACCGATCACATCATCAACGGAGCGATGGAAACCGGCAGCGGCGTGAGCGCCGGCGGTGGCACGGGTGGTGGTGGCACGGGTGATGGCACGGGCATCATCGCCGGCGGCGACGCACGCCAGACCGGTGACGATACCGGCGGGACGGTGAGCGGCCGAGGCGCCGACGGCGGCTCCGGCGGCGAGAGCCGCGGCACAGCCGGCGCGTTGCGCGACGGCGCATCCCAGATCCGCCAGCAGGCGACCGAGCGGGTTCGCCAATTCGCCGACGACGGCAAGAGCCGCGCGAGCGACAAGCTCGACGAATTTTCGAGGATCGTCGACGAGGCAGCAACGACGATCGAGGAACGGCTGGGTTCGCAATACGCCGGCTATGCGCGCCGCGCGGCCGAAGGTGTATCGGGCTTCGCGGGAACTTTGCGCGATCGCGAGGTCGACGAGCTGTATGATGACGTGCGCGAATTCGTCCGCAAGAGCCCCGGCGTCGCGATCGGCGCTGCAGCCGCGCTCGGCTTCGTGCTCGTGCGGTTGGCAAAAGCCGGCATGCCCGAGGCTGGCCCCGAAACCGGCGCCGAAACTGGCCCTGCAAGCGGAAGCGCCGGTGCGGCGAAGGGCCAAGGCCGCCGCCAAACCAAGGGCGGCTGAAATTGACCGCGCCGGTGGAAGATCCGGCCGACACTCCGATTGCCGAGCTGTTCCACCAGCTCGTCGACGATGGCGGCAACGTCGTTCGCGCCGAGATCAATCTGTACAAGCAGATTGCGCGCTACCGTCTGACCAAGGCGCGCGGCGCGATCGCCGCGCTCGTCATCGGCGGGATGCTGTTCTTTGCGGCGCTGATCGTCCTGCTCGTGATGCTCGCCGTCGCGCTAGCTTTTTCGATCGGCCCGGTCGGCGCCGGCTTCGTGATCGCCGCGGGCACATCAGTAATCGGCTTCCTGCTGGTACGCCACGGTATCGGCGTGATCGGCGTCCTCGGTGGCGATGAAAGCGAGCGCGCGGCGCTTCGAAAGGGAAAGCAAAAGGCATGAAGCCATGGCCACGAATGCACGCCTGACCACTCCGCTCGAGCGTGCGCAGCGCGAGGCCGAGACGGCGCGAGCCCGCCTCGCCTCGACGCTAGACGCCGTGCAGGAGCGGCTGCGGCCGAGCGCACTCGCCAACCAGGCGTGGACCGAGGTGCGCGACAAAGGCAGCGAGCTAGCCGACGAGGCGGTGACTGCGGTCAAGCAGCGGCCGGTGGCGGCGTCAGGGCTGCTCGTCGCCTTCGTTCTCTATCTCGCGCGCCAGCCATTGCTCTCGGCAGCATCGCGGCTGTGGAGCAAGGACGACGAAGAAGGCGGCCAGCCTGAATGACGAGCCGATTGAGAGGCAAAGTGAAGGACCCATCGAGCGTGATGCGGGTTGAAGACCAGGAAACCGAGGAGCGAACGCATGACGACGGCAGAAGCTGAGACAAACGCGGGCACGGCAGGCCAGGAGGAGAGCCAGACACAAAGCGATACCCAGCCCCAGGCTGGGATCGGCGCCGCCGCCGAGCGGGTTCGGCAGAACGCGAGCGATGCCTATGAAGCAGCGCGTCAAAAGACTGCGTCGCTCTACGGCTCGACCCGCGAGAGCGCGGCGCGCGCCGGCCGGCGCACAGCAGACGAGATCGATGCCAATCCGATCGCCGCGGTCGCGGGCGGGCTTGCGCTTGGCGCGATCGTCGCCGCCCTCCTCCCGCGCACGCGCCGGGAACAAGAGGTGCTCGGACCGCTCGGCAGCCGGATCACCGAAACCGCGCGCGAGGCCGCCAACGCAGCCCGTGATGCAGGACGCGGCAAATTGGACGAGCTTGGCCTCAATCGCGAAGGGGCCAGGCAGAAGCTCGGCGAGCTTGCGAGCTCAGCAGGCGAAGCGATCCGCCAGGCCGGCTCTTCGCGTCGGGAATCTTAGCGCCGCCCCCGGCCTTGCCGTGACACGCGGCGTCTTGCGTCCCGCTGCGGTTGCCGTAACAGACGCCCCGGCCGCGTTCCGTTCGGAATGCGGACGCGGGACGTCGTAAAGGGTAAGGAATGAGCAAGCTCCATTTGGTTTTTGGAGGCCGGGTGCGCGATCCCCAGGGCCTCGACTATGATCTGTCGACAATCGACGTGGTTGGAGTCTTCCCCGATTACGCGACCGCGCTGGATGCATGGCGCGCGCAGGCGCAGCGGACCGTCGACGATGCCGAGATGAAATACGTCGTGGTCCACCTGCATCGGCTGCTCGAACCCGAGCTTCGCGAGGCCGGTGCCGCGGTTTAGTCTCGTTCCCGGCTATGTTGAACCGGTCCGCGTCTAGTCAGGCATTCCGAAACCGCAGCAGCAGAAGCGGACGCGCGAGCAGCAGACCGACGAGGAAGCCGCCGATATGCGCGGCGATCGCGATCCGCGTCCCGAGCGTGTCGAACGTGAAGCCGGTCAGCAATTGCAGCCCGACCCAGGCGGCGCCGAGCCACAGCGCATAGAGCCAGACCGCAAGCCTGGGATGCGCGACCTTGACCCGGTTGCGGCCGAACAGCATCGCATAGGCCCCGAACACCGCCGAGATCGCACCGCTGGCGCCGACCA
>JAQGLH010000028.1 GCA_028293005.1 Alphaproteobacteria bacterium | reverse complement strand
TGCCACGGCACGAAAGCGGAATTGAAGGCGGGAGCCACAGAGATGAACAGCAAACTGATCAAGTTCGCAGCGTCGAGCGTCGTGCTCGGGATCGCGATGGTCGGCTGCAAGCCGGCAGCCGATGCCTACCGTCCCGCTTCGGCGTCGAGCAAGGAGCAGCGGACCAACAAGCACGCGCTGAAGCAATATCAGCAGGCGGAGCTTGCCTTTCGCAAGGCCGATCTCCCCGCGGCTATCGAGGCGATGGAGAAAGCGGTGCTTTATTCCCCGCTCGACGCCGGCTTCCGCATGGGACTGGCCGAGCTCTATATGAAGAGCGGCCGTTTCGTCTCGGCTGAGGCGACCTTCCGCGATGTGCTGGCGCTCAATCCGGCCAACGGCCGTGCGGCGATGGCGCTGGCGCTGGCGCAAGTCGCGCAGGGCAAATCCTACGCCGCGCAGGCTCAGCTCGCCAAGGCCGAACGACTGGTCGCCCCGGCAGACGTCGGCTTGGGTTACGCGCTTGCGGGCAATCCGCAGCGCGCGATCGAGATTCTCGAGCCCGCCGCGCGTGCGCCCGACGCCGACAGCCGCCTGCGGCAGAACCTGGCGCTGGCCTACGCATTCGCCGGCGACTGGAAGAAGGCGCGCGTGATTGCCGCGCAGGATGTCTCGCCGGCCCAGATCGAGGGCCGGATGGCGCAATGGGCGGCGCTCGCCGATCCGTCGGCGCCTGGGAAGCGCATCGCCAGCCTGCTCGGCGTGACGCCGGTGAACGACAAGGGCCAGCCGACGCGGCTTGCGCTCTCGCCCGTCCCCGACTGGGAAGCCGCGCTCGTCCAGGCCGGCGCGCCGGCGCCGCTCGCGCCGCCGGCGCCGGTGGCCGAGCCTGCCATGGTCGCCGCGCCCGTCGCGCCGGTCGTCCAGAGCGCTGCCGTCGAAACGCCGGTTGCGCCTACGCCGATTATCCCGAGTCTTCCCGAGGCTTCGGCTCCCGAGGCTTCGGCTCCCGAGGCGATCATCGAGCAAGCGGTCGTCACCACCGAGGAGGAGCGGAGCTACGTTCGTGCCGCGCAGGAGCTGGTCGCGCCGGCGGTTGCCGACCAAACATCGGTCGCGCGGATCACATCGACGCCGATCCCGGCCTTCGTTCCGGCGATCGGCCGCAAGCGTGTCTTCGCGGCGCGGCCCCACCGGTCAGGCGGTTACGTCGTCCAGATCGGTGCCTTCAGCTCCGCCGCGCAGGTGGAGCGCGCCTGGGCCCAGACCCAGCGCCGCCACGCCTTCGGGGGTTCGTACGAACCGCTCAGCACCACCGTCCGGATCACCGGCAAGGGTGTGCTGCATCGTCTCTCGATCGCCGGCTTCGACAGCCGCAACACGGCGTCGCGGACCTGTGAAATGATCAAGGCGCGCAACGGCGTCTGTTTCGTCCGCGCGGTTGCGGGCGACGCGCCGGTGCAATGGGCGTCGCGCTACACGCGCAAGGCCTGATTTCAGTTCTGGAACGGGGGAGGGGTTCAACCTTCCCCCTTTTTCTTCGCATGCTTCGCCAGCCGTCGCTGCCTCGGCTTCGCGGTCTCGGCTTCGCGGCTTCAGGCCCGGCGGCTTCGCGTCAGCACGTCGAGGCAGGCCATGCGCACCGCGACGCCTAGCTCGACCTGCTCGAGGATCACCGACCGTTCCGGGTCGTCGGCGATATCGCTCGCAATCTCGACGCCGCGATTGATCGGGCCGGGATGCATCACGATCGCATCGGGAGCCGCTTGCGCCAGCCGCGCGCGGGTCAGCCCGTAGAGCTGGTGATAGTCGCCGAGTGCGTCGGCCAGCGCATCCTCCATCCGTTCGCGCTGGATGCGCAGCATCATCACCACGTCGGCCTGGCCGATGCCTTCGTCGAAATCGGTGAAGGCGGGAATGTCGCCTAGTTCCTCGGCGCTCGGCAGCAGCGCCGCCGGACCAACGACACGGACGTCGGCATCGAGCGCGCGCAGGGCCAGCAGGTTCGAGCGCGCCACCCGGCTGTGGCGGATGTCGCCGCAGATCGCGATCTTGAGGCCTTCGATCCGGCCCTTGCGGCGGCGGATGGTCAACGCATCGAGCAAGGCCTGGGTCGGATGCTCGCCCCAGCCGTCGCCGCCGTTGATCACGGCGCAATCCATCACCGCCGCGACCGCGTGCGCGGCGCCGGCCGCGGCATGGCGCATCACGAAAATGTCGGGCCTCATCGCGTTGATCGTCAAGGCGGTGTCGAGCAGGGTCTCGCCCTTCTGCACGCTCGATTGCGCGACGTGCATGTTGACGACCTGCGCGCCGAGCCGTTTGCCCGCCACCTCGAACGACAGCAAGGTCCGCGTCGAATTCTCGAAGAACGCATTGACCTGCGTCAGCCCGGCAAGCCGGTCGTCGAGCTTGCGCACCGAGCGGTTGAACGCGATCCACTGCTCGGCTTCGTCGAGAAGGAAATTGATGTCGCCGCGGCTCAGCCCGTCGATGCCGATCAGATGGCGATGTGGGAAGTCAGACATTAAAGTGGCCGCTTAGTCCCCGATCTGGCCCCCGGCAAGGGCATCGATCGCGCCCTGCAGAATATAGGCCGCCGCCATCTTGTCGACCAGCTCGGCACGCCGCGCCCGGCTCGCGTCGGCATCGAGCAGGGTGCGCGTCACCGCCTGCGTCGACCAGCGCTCGTCCCAGAAGAGGATCGGCAGGCCGAGCGGCTCCACGTTGCGCGCGAAGGCGCGCACCGATTGGGTGCGCGGGCTCTCGCTGCCGTCGAGGTTCAAAGGCAGGCCGATCACCATGCCGGTGACTCGCTGCGCGGCGGCGATCGCCTTGATCCGGGCGAGATCGGCCGAGAATTTGCCGCGCGCGATCAGCTCGGTCGGGCTGGCGATCGTCCAGCCCGCGTCGCACAAGGCGATCCCGATCGTCTTGCTTCCGACGTCGAGCCCGAGCAGCCGTCCGGCATCGGGCAGCGCGTCGCGGAATTCAACCACGCGGCCGGTAATCATCGCGCGATCATCGCGTGACGATCGCGCGCGAATGCGTCGAGGCGCCGCTCGGCGTCGGCGCGGATATTGGTCCAGAACAAGGCATAATCGAACACATGGTAATTATTGCCCGGCAGGATGTAGGGCGGCATGTCCACCGGATCCTCGCCGATCAGCAGCAGGCCGCGGGAGTCGCAGCGCGCCGGCACGGCATGCGGCCGGAGCGCGGCGGTGGTCAGGCTGGCATCGGGGACAAGCGTGCCGAGATTGGCGTCGGCAGGCGCGGCATCGCCTTGATTGCCGGTCAGCGGATTGACGCACAGGATCGGCGTTCCCGCGCGCGGACGGCCATTGGGCCCGGCCGACCCGTTGTAGATGGCGATGACCTGCTTGGGATCGGCGGGCTCGGCGAAGCTCTGCCAGGCGAGGATGCAGCCGGCCTGACCGGCGCTGCGGCAGGCGGGCAGGCCGAGGCGCGGCAGATCGACCGTCGTCGACAGCGGCCAGCCGACCAGATAGGCGGCGGCGATCCGGCGGGCGAGCGGTGTCCCCGCCACGCGCTCGGCGAGCAGCCGGCTGAGCAGGAAGCTGCCCTGGCTGTGGCCGGCGAGGATGATCGGCCGCTCGGCGGGCGCCTCCGCGACGAAGCGATCGAACGCGGCGCGCACGTCGCGATAGGCGAGGTCCAGCGCCTGGTCCGCGTCGGGCTTGTCGGTGAGGAAGGCACCGATCGTCGCCTGGCGGTATTTGGGCGCCCAGATCGCGCCGATGCCGTTGAACGCGCTGGCCTGGCTGCGAACGAAGATCTGCGCGCGAAGCTGCGAAGCCGGATCGGCCAGCGGCGCGTTCCAATGCGCCCTGTCGAGATAGGAGGTCGGGTGGACGAAGAAGACCGACGCGCGCGGCGCGGTCGTCGGCGCGAAGCCGGCTGGAGTCCATGTCGCAGGGTTCGGGTTCAGCTCCGGCCGCGCGATCCACATGTCGGAACGGCGGTAGTCGGGCGCACTTCGGCTTTCCTCGCTGAACCTGACCGACGGCACGAAGGCGGCGCCCATCAGCTGCGGCGCGAACAGCCGATACGCCAGCGCCGCGCCGAGCACGAGCAGGATCGCCACGGTCACGATCCACAGAAAACGCCGCGCGAGCATCTCTTCTCCTCCGCCGCAGGGCATGCTCCGCATGCCGCGAACCTACGCCCCCAAGCGCATGGCGGCCGGGGTTGCAAGCAGTCAATGTCGCGCACCCTCCGAGAGCGCGCGCGGTTGCCCGTTGCGAAGGCGCTGGTTGAAGCGGAGGTCCGCCAATGCTAGCGGCGCCCTCATGTCCGTCGACACCGCCACCGTTCGTCATATCGCCAAGCTCGCCAGCATCGCGGTCAGCGATAGCGA
>JAQGLH010000026.1 GCA_028293005.1 Alphaproteobacteria bacterium | reverse complement strand
TGGTGCGGACGATCATCGATTCCAGCGCCTTATGGCGCGGTTTTCACATCTATGTCGGATCCCAGGCGCTCAGCGCAGAGGCGTTGATCGACGCGCAAAAGGCGACGATCGACCTCGCGGGCAGCCTTGCGGATGAGATCGGCGCGTCTCCGCCTTTGGTCAATCTCGGCGGCGGCTTCGGCATTCCCTATTTCGCGGGCGAGCAACCGCTCGACGTCGAGCAAGTGGGAGCAGCGCTTGCCGCCGCGCTCGACGGCCGCAGCGCGCTGCTGCACCGCTCCGAGTTCGCGATCGAGCTTGGCCGCTGGCTGGTCGGCGAATGCGGCGTCTATCTGACCGAGATCGTCGACCGCAAGCGCAGCCACGACAAGGTCTTCCTCGTCACTGACGGCGGGATGCATCATCAGCTCGCCGCCAGCGGCAATTTCGGCCAGGTCGTGCGGCGCAACTATCCGGTGGCGATCGCGACCCGCTGGAACGAGGCCGCAAGCGAGGAAGCGAGCATCGTCGGCTGCCTCTGCACCCCGCTCGACCGGCTTGCCGATGACGTCATGGTGCCACCAGCCGGGGTCGGCGACCTGGTCGCGGTGTTCATGGCGGGTGCCTATGGCCTGTCGGCCAGCCCGCAGGCGTTTCTCGACCAGCAGCCGGCACGCGAGATGGTGGTCGGCGGCAGCGACTGATCCACCCAGCCGGTAACAGATCCCGCTATGGCGCAGATTGCGGTGCGGACGCGGCGCGACCGACCCTCCCGTCGCGGAGCGTTAACGGGCCCATCGCCAAGTGATTAACCGATGATCGAGCGCCGGTCCCAAAGCGGGACGCGTCCCAAATAGCGCTTGTTCCTAACCGTAATTTTACCTCTTTCCCCGATAGCGAAGCCAGGATTGCGCGCTTCTCAGGCGGTTTCGACTGACGGATGCGCGCGATGCCTCGGGGTAAGGAGAATGGTCGATGCGTGGATCTGTGACGTTCAAGCTGGTTTTGATCGCGGCGATCGGCACGGCTGGACTGACTGGCTGCGCATCCAGTGGGCGCAGCGGCAAGACGCTGCCACCGGCGACCTTCCTCAGCGAGGAGAGCGCACCCGGCGAGGATTATATGATCGGCGCGCTCGACGAGCTTACCGTCTTCGTCTGGCGCAACCCGGAGCTTGGCGCCAAGGTCCAGGTTCGTCCCGACGGACGGATCACGACCCCTTTGATCACCGATCTTCAGGCCGCGGGCAAGACGCCAGCGCAGCTCGCCGAGAACATCAAGGGCAAGCTGACCCAATATATCGAGGATCCGCTCGTCTCGGTGATGGTCGACAAGTTCCAGGGCACCTTCTCGCAGCAGATCCGCGTCGTCGGTGCGACCGAGAAGCCGGCCTCCTTGCCCTACCGGGCGAACATGACGCTGCTCGACGCGATGATCGCGGTCGGCGGCCTGTCGCAATATGCGGCGGGCGATCGCGCCCGTCTGATCCGCCAGGACAAGGTCAGCGGCAAGCAAGCGCAATATGACCTCAAGATCGCGCGCCTGCTCAAGAAGGGCGACATCGGCGCCAACGTCCGGCTCGAGCCGGGCGACGTCATCATCATCCCCGAAAGCATGTTCTGACCCGATCGGGCCACCACGGACTCCCACAAGGACCAGCGCGTCGATGGACGGACTTTACGAACAGCTCAGGATTGCGCTCCATTCGGTTTGGAGACGCCGCTGGCTGGCGCTTGCCGTCGCCTGGGGGTTTTGCCTCGCCGGCTGGCTGGTGATCGCCCTGATCCCCAACAGCTATGAGGCGAAGGCGCGGATTTCCGTCGAAACACCCGACCTGCTGCCGAGCGCGATCGGCAGTGATCCGGTTCAGCGCAAGAACGATCTCGTCCGGATCAAGCAGACTTTGACGTCGACCGAAAATCTCGAGAAGGTCGTGCGCCGCACCGACCTCAATCTGCAGGTCGCCAACGACCGCGATCTCGCCGCGCAGGTCGCCGCGCTTCGCCTGGCGATCAAGGTCACCGCGCAGCAGGACGATATCTTCGAGATCATCGCCACCTCCTCGGTGGCGGGCTTTTCGAATGCGCAGAACGCGCGCACATCCGCGGCGGTCGTGCAGGCGCTGATCGATGCGTTCGTCGAGGGCAATCTCGCCGGCGATCGCGCGCAGACCGGCCAGACTTTGAGCTTCCTGGAAGACGAGCTCAAGAAGCGCGAGATCGATCTGCGCGACGCCGAGCAGCGCCGCGTCGACTTCGAGACCCGCTTCATGGGCGTGCTGCCTGGCGAAGGGTCGGTCGCCCAGCGCCTCGCCGGAGCGCGCATGGAATTGAACGATATCAACCAGCAGCTGATCGCGGCGCAGGGCGGACTTGCCGCCGCGCGCGGCCAGGTCGCCGCGACTCCGGCGAATGTCGCCGGCGGCGAGAGCGGCGGCAGCGCCACCGCGCAGATCGACTCGCTCGAGGCGCAGCTCAGCCAGTTGCGTGCACGGGGCTGGACCGACAACCATCCCGATCTCGTCGCAGCCCGCGCGCAGATCGCGCGGCTTCGCCCGCAAGCCGAGGCGGAGCGGCGCAGCGGCGTCCCGACCGGCGCCTCCAACCCACTCTACATCAGCCTGCGCAGCATGCTCGCCGAGAAGGAAGCGCAGGCCTCGGCGCTCGCTGCGCGCAAGAGCCAGCTCCAGTCGGACCTCGCCCAGCTCAGTGGACTTCAAACCGAAGAGCCCGAGGTCGTCGCCGAGCAGGCCCGGCTCAACCGCGACTACGAGGTGCTCAAGCGGCAATATGACAAATTGCTCGAGGACCGCGAGCAGCTGCGCCTGCGCAGCGACGTCAATATCAAGACCGAAGGCATGAAGTTCCGTGTGATCGAGCGGCCGAGCGTGCCGACCGTCCCGGCCAAGCCCAACCGCCCGCTGCTGTTGACTGTTATCCTGATCGTCGCGCTCGGTGCCGGCGCCGGCGCGGCTTTCGCCAAGAGCCAGCTCCAGATGACCTTCCCGACGCTCGGCCGCCTTCAGGCGGTGACCGGGCTGCCGGTGCTCGGCGCCGTGAGCGAGATCGTCACCGCCCCGGCCCAGGTCGTGGCGCGGCAGCGGCTGCGCTGGTTCGCGGGTGCGGGAGGTGCGCTCGGTGCCGCTTATGCGCTGCTCATGATCGTCGAATTCTGGCAACGCGGCATGGTCGCGTGAGGTGTCTGAGATGAACAAGCACAGCAGCCTCGGCGCGAGTGGATCGCTTTTTGAACGCGCCGCCGAAGTCTATGACTTGGAAGCCGATTTCTTGCGCGCGCCGGCGCCGCAGGACCCGGCACCGAATGCCGACGCGCCCGCCGACCAGCTCGAGCCTGTGGTCGTCGGAGAGGAGGCTGGCGCCGACGCTGCCTCGACGCCCGCCGCGACGCCCGCGGCGACCGAGCCGACGCTTGCCGATCCGAGCTCCGCGGACGAGCCCGAACCCTTTTCGGCGAAACCGAGGAGCGCGTGCCCGCGGCTCGCGTAGCCGCTGCCTCCCCCTTGTCCGCCGGCGCACGGACCGGGCGTTCGACGCGGTCGTCCGGTCGTTCGGCTGCCGTCGTCGATCGCGAGCGTCTCGCCGCTGCCGGTTTTGCGCTGCCCGACGCGGCGATCAGCGGCATTGCCGAGGAATTCCGGATCATCAAGCGCCAGCTGCTGCTCCCCACGAGTGGGCCGAGCGCGATCGATTCCGGCAAGCGCCGGACGATCCTGGTCTGCTCGGCGCAGCCCAATGAGGGCAAGACCTTCTGCGCACTCAGCCTCGCGCTGTCGATGGCGGGCGAGAAAGAGCTCGAAATCCTGCTGGTCGATGGCGATTTCGCCAAGCCGGAACTGCTTACGCTCTTGGGCCTCGAGGGAGGGCCGGGCTTCGTCGATGCGATCAAAAATCCGCACGCCGATCCCAACGACTTCGTCATTCGCACCGATATCAAGGGGCTTTCAGTCCTGCCGGCTGGCCGGCAGGCGAACGACGTCACCGAGCTGCTTGCCTCGACCCGCACCAACGAGGTGCTCGAGGCGCTCACGCTCAATCATCCCAACCGCATTGTCATCTTCGATTCGTCGCCAGCGCTGGTGGCGTCGCCCGCGTCAGTACTCGCGAGCTACGCCGGGCAGGTGATGATGGTCGTGCGGGCGGATCAAACCACCGAAGCGGATCTGCGCGAAGCGCTCGCGCTGCTTTCCGCCTGCGACACGATCAGCCTGGTGCTCAATGGAACGAGCCTGGCGGTCGGCGGGCGACGTTTCGGCAGCTATTATGGATATGGCGAATGAACATGGCATATGCATCGCTTCGGCGGGTGGCCTTGCGCACCCTCGGCATCGCCGGGGTTGCCGGCAGTCTCGCCTACGGCTCCGCCGCTGCCGCGCAGGCGCGCAGCCAGATCTCACCCTATCTCGAAGTCGAGCAGGTCTTCGACGCCGACCTCAAGAACGGCGACACGCTCACCTACACGTCGGTCGCCGCGGGCGTCGATGCGCAGGTCAGCACGCAGCGCGTCCAGGCGCAGGTCAGCTACCGCTACGAGCGGCGGATCGCCTGGAATCACGATCTCGTCGACGAGGATGTGCACAGCGGCCTCGCCCAGGCGCGGATCGACGTCGCGCACAATCTTCTGAGCATCGATGCCGGTGCGATCGCCGCGCGCGGCCGCCTCGACAGTCGCGGCCCGGCGTTCGGCTTCAGCAGCGCCGATGACCGCAACATCGCGCAGATCTACGGCGCCTACGCCGGCCCAACCTTGTCGACGCATGTCGGCGCGCTCGCCGTCAACGCCGCTTATCGGCTCGGCTACGTCAAGGTCGACGATCATGGCCTCGATACCGGACTCCCGGGGGGGCGGCGCGACCGTTTCGACAGCTCGACCACCCACAGCGCCACCGCCAGCGTCGGCATGGCGCCGGGCCAGCTTCCTTTCGGGTGGACGGTCGGCGCGGGCTATGACCGCGAGGACAGCAACCGCCTCGACCACAAGTTCGAGGGCAAATATGTCCGCGGCGACGTCGTCCTTCCGGTCACCCCGACCTTGGCCCTCACCGGCGGCGTCGGCTACGAGAAACTGGAAGCCAGCCAGAAGGACGTCGTCCGCGATTCTACCGGCCAGCCGGTCGTCACTCCCGGCGGCAGGTTGATCGCCGATCCGTCCAAGCCGCGTCTGATCGCTTACGACCAGGACGGTGTGATCTGGGATGCGGGCGTCCTGTGGCGGCCGAATCCGCGCACCGAGCTGATGGCCCGCGTCGGCCGGCGCTACGGCGGCACGACCTATATCGGCACGCTCCGCTACGAGATGAGCAGCAACTATGCGCTGAACGCGATCGTCTATGACAGCGTGACCAGCTTTGGACGCTCTATCATAACTGATATCAATGGCTTACCGACCAAGTTCAAGAGCAAGAATAAAGGCCTGGCGGGCGGCTTCGGCGGTCTCGGCGGCTGCGTGTTCGGCACCAAGCCGGGAACCGGCAGCTGCATGGACGATGCTTTCATGTCGGTCGCCAGTGAAGACTTCCGCGTCCGCGGCGGCAATTTGATCCTGTCCGGCAGCCGCGGCCCGTGGGATCTCGCGATCGGCCTGGGCTATGCGCGCCGCAAATATCTGGCGGCGGTCGGCGGCGGCTTTTTCCCGATCGATGGCGTCAACGAGGAGAGCGCCACGCTCGACGGCAGCATAGGCCGCGACCTGACCGCCACGTCGGGAATCGAGTTCGACGCTTATGCCTCTTGGTACAGCAGCGGCATCTCCGGCAACGACGACACCTTCAGCAGCGGTGCCACTGCCACTTACTATCGCAGCTTGCTGATGGAGCGGCTGCAGGCGGAGGCGTCGCTCGGCATCTACACGACCGACAGCGGCGGGTCCGACTCGATCATCGCGTCGGGTCTGGTCGGCCTGAGCTACACGTTCTGAAGGAGGGGGCTTCGCCCACCAGCTTGATGTACACCGATTATTACGGCCTGAGCGAACGCCCCTTCCAGCTCACCCCTGACGCGCGCTTCTACTTCAGCAGCCGCACGCACAGAAAGGCGATGGCCTATTTGGGCTATGGCATCGCGCAGGGCGAAGGCTTCATCGTCATCACCGGCGACATCGGCGCCGGCAAGTCGACGCTCGTCCAGCATCTGCTGACGACGATCGATCGCGCCAGGCGCAACGCGATCAGCCTTGTCTCGACCCAGGTCGAGGGCGACGACATGCTGCGCCTGGTCGCGCAGGGCATGGGCATATCGACCGGCGGCCTGGCCAAGGCGCAGCTTCTCGACGAGATCGAGCAGTGGCTGCGCGGTGAAGCGCGCGCGCGCAAGCGCACGTTGCTGATCGTCGACGAGGCGCAGAACTTGTCGGTCTCGGCACTCGAAGAGCTGCGCATGCTGTCCAATTTCCAGCTCACCGGACAGGCGCTGATCCAGATCCTGCTGCTCGGCCAGCCCGAATTTCGCGACAAGCTCGCGGGCGCCGACGCGCTCGAGCAGCTTCGTCAGCGCGTGATCGCAACCCATCATCTCGATCCGATGGAACCGAGCGAGGTCGAGCCTTACATCGTCCATCGGCTTGCCGTCGTCGGCTGGCAGGGCCAGCCGCGCTTCACCGCCGACGCCTTCGCGGCGCTGCATCGCCACAGCGACGGCATCCCGCGGCGCCTCAACCAGCTTGCCAGCCGGCTGATGCTCTACGCCGGGATCGAGCATCTCGACACGATCGGCGACGATGTCGTCGAGAGCGTCGTCGCCGACATGCTGGCCGATGCCCCGCCCGAGCGCCAATCGCATGAGGCGCCGAAGTATGACGGACCAAAGCTTGAAGGACGCGTGCTACCGCTCCGCGGCGCGTCGATCTCGCCGGTTGTCGCCGAGCCGGAGGACAGGCCGGCGTCGGAAGCCTTGCTCGAACGCCGTGTCGCAGCGCTCGAGGCGCGTCTGGAAGAGCAGGAGGTCGCGCTGCGGCGCATCTTGACCCTGCTCGTCGATTGGGTGGAGAACGGGCAGCAGGCGCCGAGCTACCGCCACAACGCAGCCTAGGCCCGGTGTGATGATCGCTGCGGGGACGGCATCCGCGGAGGGATTATCCGCCATCGGGGGGCGGGCAGACATGTTGAACGCACTCTCGGTCGACGTCGAGGACTGGTTCCAGGTCGGTGCCTTCGAGGACGTCATTGCCCGCGATCAATGGGATCGGCTCCCGCAGCGAGTCGAACGCAATAGCGACGCGGTGCTTGCCCTGTTCCAAGCGGCCGACGTCAAGGCGACCTTCTTCACCTTGGGTTGGGTCGCCGAGCGTCATCCTGCGCTCATCCGGCGTATCGCCGAGGCAGGTCATGAAGTTGCCAGCCATGGCTGGGACCACCGCCGCGTGTTCACGATGAACGCCGCCGAGTTCCGCGCTGATCTCGAGCGCGCGCGGATCGCGATCGAGGACGCGTGCGGCCAGTCGCCGTCCGGTTATCGCGCGCCGAGCTTTTCGATCGACCAGCGCACGCCCTGGGCGCACGCGGTGCTGGCTGAGGACGGCTATGCCTATTCCTCGAGCGTCGCGCCGATCCGCCACGATCATTACGGCTGGCGCGACGCTCCGCGCTTCGCCTACCGGCCGGTCGAAGGCGCAGCGCTGATCGAGCTGCCGGTGACAACGGTGAGCGTCGCGGGAGCCAGGCTGCCGGCGGGCGGAGGCGGTTTTTTCCGTTTGCTGCCCTGGCATTTCTCGCGCTGGGCGATCGACCGCGTCAATCGCGACGAGCACCGGCCGGCGGTGTTCTACTTCCATCCGTGGGAAATCGATCTTGGCCAGCCGCGCGTCGAGAATGCGCGGCTGACGTCGCGCCTGCGCCATTATTCCTGCCTGTGGGCAATGGAAGCCAAGCTCAACAAGCTGCTCGCGCGCTACCAATGGGGACGGACCTGCGACGTCGTCGCGATCGAGCGGGTGCGGCTGGCATGAACGCCCTGACGCCCAACCCCCTCAGCCCGGATCTGCTGGGTCCGATCGCGGCGCTCAGCGCGAGGAAGGCCGATCTCGCGAACGCCGACGAACGGCGCCGGATCGATGCGTTCGTGACGGCGCACGATGACGCAAGCCTGTTCCACCGGCCGGCGTGGAGCCTCGCGGTCGAGCACGGTTGCGGGCAGCGCGCGCATTATCTGGTCGCCGAGGATCGCGAGGGCAGGCTGGCCGGACTGCTGCCGCTCAGCGAGATCCGCTCGCCTCTGTTCGGAGCGGCGCTGGTTTCGGCCGGTTTCGCGGTCGGCGGCGGTATCCTCGCGCCCAGCGCGGCGGCAGCCGAGCTTCTTGCCGAGAGTGCGTGGCGGCTTGCTTCGGAGGTCGGCTGTCCGTCGCTCGAGCTGCGCGGCGGCCGCGTCCCGGCGGGATTCACGCCGCGCGATGGCGTTTACGCCGGTTTCGCGCGCGATCTTCCGGCCGAGGACGAGGCGATCCTCGCAGCCATCCCGCGCAAGCAGCGCGCCGAGGTGCGTCGTGCGCAGGGGCTCGGCCTCGACTGCACGATCGGCCGAAGCGACACCGAGCGGCTCGCCCACCGCCTCGTCTATGCGGAAAGCGTGCGCAATCTCGGCACGCCGGTCTTCCCGCGCCGTCTGTTCTCGGCGATGCTCGATGCGTTCGGCGACGATGCCGACATCCTGACGATCAGCGAGCGTGGGCGCCCGCTCGCGAGCGTGCTCAGCTTCTACTTCAAGGGCTGCGTCTATCCCTATTGGGGCGGCGGCACGCGCCAGGCGCGCGCGGTGCGAGCGAACGAATTGCTTTATTTCGAGCTGATGCGTCACGCCGCTGCGCGCGGCTGCACGCGCTTCGACTTCGGCCGCTCGAAGCTCGGCACCGGCGCTTATGCCTATAAGAAGAACTGGGGGTTCGAGCCGCAGCCGCTGAACTATGCGGTGCGCACCGCCGACGGCATCCCTCCGCGTGAGATCAATCCGCTCGATCCCAAATACCGCCTCCAGGTCGCGCTGTGGCGCAAGCTGCCTTTGTGGCTCGCCAACCGGCTCGGTCCGCCGATCGCGCGCGGGCTCGGCTGATGGCCGACCTGCTTTTTCTCGCGCACCGCATTCCCTATCCACCCGATCGCGGCGACAAGATTCGCTCGTGGCACATGCTGCGCCACCTCGGTTCGCTCGGCCGCGTTCATCTCGCCTGCTTCGCCGACGATGCGCAGGATGCGGCCGCGCTGCCGGCGCTGCGTGCCGCGATGGGCGCCCGGCTGGGCGAGGCGCATGTCGAGCTTCGCGGCGGCAATCGCCTCGCAGCCGCCTTGGCGCTCGCGCAGGGGGCACCGTTGTCGCTGGCCCTGTTCCGAAGCTCGAATATGAGGAGCTTTGTCGACCGCCTGCTTGCCAGCCATGACGTCGCAACGATCTTCGCTTTCTCGAGCCAGATGGCGCAATTCGTGCCTGACCCGCCCGCCGAAGGCCGTCGGTTCGTGATGGATTTCGTCGACATGGATTCGGCCAAGTTCGCCGATTATGGCGCGCAGCATCGCGGGCCGCTCGCTTGGCTTTACCGGCGCGAGGCGCGGACATTGCTCGAGCATGAGCGCGCCACCGCGGCGCGTGCCGACACCAGCCTGTTCGTGAGCGAGGCCGAGGCGGCGCTGTTCAGCGCGCGGGCAGGGGCGGGTCCGCGCGACATTCGAGCGGTCGGCAATGGTGTCGACCTTGGCTATTATGATCCTGCGGGAGATTTTCCGCGCCTCGAGCCCGCGGTGCGGGGCGCGGGGCCGCTGATCGTCTTCATCGGCCAGATGGATTACCGGCCGAACATCGAAGCGGTGACGTCGTTCGCGACCGCCGTCATGCCGCTCATCCGCCGCAAGCTTGCCAACGCGCGTTTCGCGATCGTTGGGCGCAAGCCGGATGCCGCGGTGCGACGTCTCGACGGCAGGCACGGCACGTTCGTCACCGGCGCGGTCACCGACGTCAGGCGCTGGCTCGCCGCGGCCGACGTTGTCGTCGCGCCGCTCGGCATCGCGCGCGGCATTCAGAACAAGGTGCTCGAGGCGATGGCGATGGGGCGGCCGATCATCGCCTCGCCGGCGGCCTTTCTTGGCATCGATGCCGAGCCCGGCCGCGACCTGCTGGTAGCCGAGGACGCCAAGGCGCAAGCCTCCGCGGCGGTCGAGTTGCTGCGTGATCGTGCGCGTGCCGAGGCGCTCGGCGCTGCGGCACGGCGGCGGATCGAGCAAGGCTATCAGTGGGAAAGGATGCTCGCGCCGCTCGATCGCATCGTCATGCCGCCGACGCAGGCCGCCGCATGACGGCGATGCTCCCGATCGCCAAGGCGGCGGGTCGTGGCCGCGCCGACAGCGCCTGGCGCGTTCACCTGGCGGTGCTGGCCGGGGCAGCCGCGACCCTGCTCTTGCTGTTCGCTCGCGATGTCGGGGACATGGCCGGCATCTGGTTCGAGAGCTCGACCTACAACCATATCATGCTGATCCCGCCGATCATCGGCTGGCTGGTCTGGCAGCGCGTGCCCGAGCTTCGGCAGCTCAGCCCGAGCGCTTCGCCGGCTGCCTTGCTTGTGGTCGGCGCGGGCGCGTTCGCTTGGCTGCTCGGCGAGGCGGGCGGTGTTGCGCTCGCGCGCCACCTTGGTGTCGTCCTGATGCTCCAGGGGCTGGTGATCGCCTGCCTCGGCAAGGGGGTCGCCCGCGGCCTTGCCTTCCCGCTCTTCTACGCCTTGTTCCTGGTGCCGGCGGGCGAGGAAATCGTGCCGCTGATGCAGACGGTCACCGCCGAAATGTGCATGGCGCTGCTCGGGCTGGTCGGCATACCGGCGCATCTCGAAGGCGTCTTCATCTCGATCCCCGGCGGCTATTTCGAGGTCGCCGAGGCTTGCTCGGGAGTCAAATTCCTGGTCGCGATGCTCGCCTACGGCGCGCTCGTCGCCAATGTCTGCTTCCGTTCCTGGACACGGCGCGCGTTGTTCATGGCGGCTGCGGTCGTGATCCCGATCCTCGCCAACGGCGTCCGCGCCTGGGGCACGATCTACGTCGCCTGGCACACCGGCAACGACTTCGCGGTCGGGTTCGATCATGTCTTCTACGGCTGGATCTTCTTCGCGATCGTGATCGC
>JAQGLH010000047.1 GCA_028293005.1 Alphaproteobacteria bacterium | reverse complement strand
GCTTCCAATTCACCGACGAACAAGCCGCGGCCTTCCGCGCTCCGGCAACCAAGGCGATGATCGGCTGCAACGACCCACGCTACGCGCACATCGCCGTGCTCAGCCCGGCGGCGAAGGCGGAGCTGGCCCGCGACCTCGACTGATCGGCCGCTCGCGGCTCACCACTGGCCCCACCGCACGGCATCGTCCGGTCAATCAGAGTTACTCGATCTGCAGCTCGACGGCCGGCAGGCCATCGACCGAGAATTCGTAATGCTCCCCGGGGCCGGGAAAGATGGTCGGAATGATGCTCCCGGTGAGCACCCAGTGCCCGGCGCGCAGCGGCCTGCCCTGCGCCTGCAGGAGCGAAGCAAGCCACGCCACGACTTCCAGCGGATCTCCGCCAGCGTCATTGGTGAGGCCGCGGCCGATCTCTTCGCCATCCCGCCTCAGAACCCCCGCGCGGCCCAGCAAATCGCCCAGAGCCGCTGCTGCGACCGGCTCGCCGATGACGATGCCGGCATTCCAGCTGTTGTCGGAAATGATCGAGCAGGCGTCGAGCTGCGCATAGTCCGCGCCCCGATCCTCCACCAGTTCGAATGCTGCAGCGACCTGCGACAGGCATGCCTTCACATTCGCTGCCGTCGGGCGGTCATGAAGCTCGCTTCCCAGCTGGACGGCCACCTCCATCTCGATACCGAGGCGCACATAGCGTGCGTGAGGAATGACCGCCGGCGACGTCTGGAAAAGGGACGACAATATCGCGCCGACGATGGGCGTATCGACGCCGCAGAATTGCTGCATCCTCCGCGTCGTCAACCCGATCTTCCAGCCGCAGACCGTATCCTTCTTTTCGCCGAGCGTCGCTTCGAGCAACATGGCTTGCACGGAATAAGCGTAATCCAGGTCGCGATGCCGATCGGACGGCAACGGACGAAACGGAACGCGTTCCCGATGTTCGCGGACGAGACGTTGCGCTGCCTGCTGCGCGGTTTCAGTTGCCATCGACGGACCCCGTTCAAAGTGAGTCAGATACCTCCGCCCGCTCAAAAGAAGTTGGTGAGCGACTTGGGCAGGACCGTGCTGTCCAGCACGGCGGTGCGCCTCACGATCTTCCACCCATCGCCGTTGCTGCGCAGCCTGTCGCGCCGATGGCCGATGAACGTGGCGCTGCGGCCGTTGCTGCGCATCTCCCAGACCAGGAACTTCGAATCGGCGTCGACTTCGCCGTTGTCGTGGACCGCCAGCACCCGCACGTTGGTGACCAGCATGCGCCGCTTCGTTGCCGGAACCTCCGGCGTCGGGCCGCCAAGCAGCCATTTTATCCGGTTGAGGATCGAGGCCTTGTCCTCATCGAAGGAATGAGCGCCGATATAGTCGAGCCCGCGGTTGACCCTTCGATCGACGAACTCGGTCTGCGGCATCGCATAAGCAATGTCTTCGTCGAGGAGCTCCGCCCAGGCCATATAATCGGCCTGCTCGAGCAGCTCCGATTCGTCGCTGTAGAAACGGTCGATCTCGAATGTCAGCGCCTGGAGGTCGGGTATGTTGCTCCTCGCCATCCTCAGGCCTCCTGCATGAGCTGAAGCCAGTGGCGGTAGAGCGAGCGGGCACCGCGTTCGCTCATGCAATATTCGACCGCGCCGGGCAGCTCTTCGTAGCGTTGCGAGCGGTAGGCGTCGGAGGCGCGGGGACCGCCGAGACCAAGCATGTAGTTGAGAGGAATTCGGCTGGATGTCGGCCCGCCGATCCCTTCGTCCAGACGTTCCCAATTCTCATGGTCGGCGGGCACCACGCTGCCTGTGAAGGAATGGAAGCGAATGCCCTGCTGGGCAGCGAACTTCTTGAATTCCGGCGGGGCGTCCTTCTCTACGTAGACATAGAGCCAGGTCTCCGTCTCCCGCGCCGACTTCGGGTGATAAAGCTCGATCGTGACTCCGACCGAAAGCGGCGCCATGTCGATGATCGTCATGCTCGGGAAGATGCCCGCGACCGACAAATAACCGCGTGTCACGCGCTGATCGAGGTTCTTCATCAGGTCATAGCGCCGCTTCACGTAATCGACGGAAGCGGCTCCGAACCGGTTGGCGATACGGAGATCATAGGCTTCGGCGTCCGAAAGGATCTTCGCCGCCACGATCGTATGGGGAGGACCGTCGGTGCGATCCTCGTTGAGCGTGGCGAGATAATTGGTGTCGTCATAATCGGGATTCATGAATTCCGGGAAGTCTTGCAACGTCTGTATGGCGCCGACATGCGACACGCCGAAGTGGTACATGTCCGACGCATTGTCGGCGGCGACCTTCCAATTGTGATGGGTACGAATGCGCTGCTTGATCGGCGACATCTCGACCTGTCCGGCATAGAGCCGGCCGAACGCATTGTCGAAATAGTAGCGCATGTCGCCAAGATAGACCTCGAGCGGCACCGCGCCGGCGTCCCAGTTGGCGAAGATGAAGCCGCCATAGGAGGCGACTTGCGGAACCTCGATCAGCCGCCACTGATCCTTGTCCAGGACGCCGTCATAGCCCTTGTCATATTCCGGCACGTTCACCAACGTGCCGTCATTGTCATAGACCCAGCCATGATAGACGCAGCTGAAGGTTTTGGTGTTGCCCCGGTCGTAGGGGCAAAGCTTGACGCCCCGGTGACGGCATCGATTGAGCATGACGCGGACCTTGCCGCCGCCGTCCCGTGCCACGATCACGGCATCTTCGCCCATGAAGCCGGTGACATAATCGCCTGGATCGGGGATCATCGATTCATGCGCCACGAACAGCCAGCAGCGCCGCCAGACCCGGTCGAGCTCGAGCTGGTAGATCTCCTCGTCGAGGAAGATCGCAGGATCGACGAAGCCTTGCTCTAGCTGGCGTCCCAGAACGCTGAAGTCGACGGCCATTTCGCTCTCCTGGTCGATGATCGTTGCTGCTCGACGAGCCTCGCTTCGGTCAGTGGCGGCCGAGATCCCAATAGCCGGCCCAAAAGCCCATCAGCCCCCGATAGAAGGGTTCGTACACCAGTCGGTCCGGACGCGAGCCGGCCGGGAGGGCGCCGAGAAAGGCGATTCCCTGCCGGAATTCGACATCCCCATTTTCCAGGATCTCGTCATCGGTAAGCTCCGACACCCGGGCGAGATCGCCTGCGTCAATCCACCCGAGCAAGCTACGGTCGAACTCCGCACAGATCGTGCCCAGGGACCGGGGAACCTTGAGTTCCTCGTAGGGGAAGCCGGCGGTGAAGTGAGACAGCCCGCCCGAAGCGCCGATGATCACCCTCTTGCCCGGCAATCTCGCCTCGATCGACTCGCGCATGGCCCGGCCGAATTCGAAGCAGCGGCGGGCCGAGGGAAGCGGCGGCGTGATCGCGTTGACGAAGACCGGGACCACCGGCACGTCGGCGTCGGAGAGGAAGCGCGAATAGACCTGGGCATGAGCGTGGGCCGAGAGCTTGCCGCCCTCGAAGCTGCTCGCTCGAACCACGTCGAAGCCCCGCTCGACGCAGCCGGCAAGCAGCGCCTCCGCGATGTCCGGAGCGGAGCGATAGCTTCGCTCGCTGTTGTTGATCCAGTCGTGCACGATGGCTTCAGCGCCCGTATAAATCGCAAACTGCGGAATCGCGCTGGTCTTGAAATTCTCGTTCTGATCGTTGCCCAGCAGGACGACGGCATCGGGCCTTGCCGCCTTGATCTGCTCGGTAATGAACATCTGCGTCTCGCGAACGCGGGCATAGCGTCGCTCGATATCCTCGTCCGATTCCGTGGCGACGCCTGGATGCTCGGGAGGCATCGCGCCGTAGCGGTCCTTGTACATCCGTCGCACCATCAGACGGAATTCGTCCCACTTGGACGGTTCGACCAGCGCAGTCGCGTGGCTCGTAACGAAGCCCCCGATAACAGCCGTCATGGGCGACTTTCCTGTGCGGGGGGCAGGAGGCATCGAAGAGCCCGGTCTCGGCGGCAGCGGTCCGCTCACGACCATCCTGCGGCAGCCGGCTCGCGCATGAAGCTCGCCAACAAGTCCGCGCAGGCCTCCGGCTGATCATTCTGCACCTGGTGGCCCGCTTCATTCACAAAGTGGAAGCGGGCGGCGGGCAGCATCGGCTCGAGCTTGCGACCCATCGCGGCCGGCGCAAAGGTGTCGTTCTCGCCCCAGATCACCATCGTCGGTACGGCAGCGGTCAGTGCAGGAAGCGCCTCGCGCATGTCGAACTGGGTGCGCAGCACCGGATCGGCCTGGAGATATCTGGTCCCTCGCGAGGCGGCGGCGAAGCTGTCCATGGCGCCCGGCCGCGATGCCGAGGCATAGCGCAGCTCGACGAGGTCGTCGGTAATGGTGGCCGGGTTGTAGACCAACCCCTCGAGCAGGCGACGCATCGCCTCGCGGCTGCCGTCATAGCCCCGGAAGGCCTGCATCCCCGGCGTCTGCTCCTCGGGAAGGCCCATCGCCATGGCGATCGTCATCGTGCCGATGAGGACCAGCCGCTCAAGCCGGTCGGGGTGGGTCACTCCGTAGCGCGCGGCCACCCAGGCCCCCTGCGAATTGCCGAGCAAGGTGAACCGCTCAAGGCCGATGGCGTCGGCGAAATCGGCAAGATGATCGACACGACTCTGCAGGCCATAGGGAACCGGAGCGCGGGGGTCCGTCCGACCGAAGCCGCCGACCGAATCGAGCGCCACAACCCGGTATTCGGGGGGCATATGACGCATCAGGGCCGCCATGCCGGCCTCTCCGGAAGCGCCGGGGCCCCCGCCGTGCAGCGCCACGATGATCGGGCCGGCATCCCCTATCTCCGTATAATGGGTCCTGGTGCCGTTTACCGATACGGTGCGCGAGCGGAGCTCCATCCTCATCCGTCCCCTGTTAAATGGCGTTGCGCGCCATTCTTTTCGAAGTCATCTCAGGTGTCGTGCGGGTGAGGCCGGAATGCGTCGCACCGCGACAACAGATGCTCTCGTCGGCACATCATAATCATTTTTTCCCGGCCGCCTATACATCTCCACTGTGTTCACCCGGCACGGGTCCCAACTTCAACCAAGAGAGCTGTGAGCTGGCTTCGGCGGGCGCGACACCGCCTTCCTTTGCGGGATGACGTCCTGAGGGTGAATTGATGGATGGGCATGGTGGGCGCGGCAAGGATTGAACTTGCGACCCCTGCGGTGTGAACACAGTGCTCTACCACTGAGCTACGCGCCCATGCCAAGGCCGTCAGTGTGGTAAGCTCTGACGGAGAGAAAGCGGTCTAAGC
>JAQGLH010000012.1 GCA_028293005.1 Alphaproteobacteria bacterium | reverse complement strand
GCGCTCAAAGAAGATCCACGTCGACATCGATCGCTCCTCGATCAACAAGAACGTGCGCGTCGACCTGCCGATCGTCGGCGACGTCGGCCACGCGATCAAAGCGATGATTGCGCTGTGGGAGGCACGGCAGCCACGCTCGCACGGCCTCAAGCCGTGGTGGGAGGAGATCGACCGATGGCGCGCGAAACGCTCGCTCGATTTCCCGGAGAACAAGACCGAGATCATGCCGCAACAGGCGATCCGCAGCCTGTGGGAAGCGACCAAGGCTCGCAACCCGATCATCTCGACCGAGGTTGGCCAGCACCAGATGTGGGCCGCGCAGCATTTCGATTTCGAGGCGCCGAACAAATGGCTGACCTCCGGCGGTCTCGGCACGATGGGCTACGGCCTTCCCGCAGCGATCGGCGCACAGATCGGCAATCCCGACGCGCTGGTGATCGACATTGCCGGCGAGGCATCGATCCTGATGAACATCCAGGAAATGTCGACTGCCGCGCAATATCGGCTGCCGGTCAAGGTGTTCATCCTCAACAATCAATATATGGGGATGGTCCGCCAGTGGCAGGAGCTGACCTATTCGAGCCGCTATGCCGAAAGCTACACCGAGGCGCTTCCGGATTTCGTCAAGCTCGCCGAAGCCTATGGGTGGACCGGGATGCGCATCGAGAAGCCGGGCGAGCTCGATGCCGGCATCGCGGCAATGCTCGACCATGACGGGCCGGTGATGGTCGACTGCCGCGTCGCCAAGCTCGCCAATTGCTTCCCGATGATCCCGTCGGGGGCCGCGCATACCGAGATGATCCTTCAGGCCAACGAGGTGTCGGGCGAGATGGACGATGAGGCGAAGGCCCTCGTCTGATGCGACTCAAACCCGAGCTGTCCGAGCGTCACACGCTCTCCGTCCTCGTCGACAATGAATCGGGCATCCTCGCCCGCATTGCCGGCCTGTTTTCGGCGCGCGGCTATAATATCGAAAGCCTGACGGTCGCCGACATCAATGAGGATGGATCGATCAGCCGGATCACGATCGTGACCTCCGGGCCGCCGCACGTCATCGAGCAGATCATCAGCCAGCTCGATCGGCTGGTGCCCGTGCACAAGGTCACCGATCTCACCGCGCTCGGGCCGCACATCGAGCGCGAGCTCGCGCTGATCAAGGTCGCGAGCACCGGCGAGCAGCGCATCGAGGCGCTGCGGCTCGCCGATGTCTATCGCGCCCGGGTCGTCGATGCGACCACGGCCAGTTTCGTGTTCGAATTGACCGGCGGGACCGAAAAGATAGACAAGTTCATTGAGCTCATGCGCGAGGTTGGGCTTGTCGAAATTGCCCGCACGGGCATTGTAGCGATCACCCGCGGCAAAGAAGCCGCTTAAAGTTCCAGTTCAATTCAATCGTTAGAGGAAGCTCCGAACATGCGCGTCTATTATGATCGGGATGCCGATCTCGCCCTCGTCAAGTCGAAGAAGGTCGCGATCGTCGGCTACGGCAGCCAGGGCCATGCCCACGCCCAGAACCTCAAGGACTCGGGCGTTGCCGAGGTCGCCATCGCGCTTCGCGAGGGTTCGGCAAGCGCCGCGAAGGCGTCCGACGCCGGCTTCGAAGTGATGAGCAATGCCGATGCCGCCAGGTGGGCGGACGTCATCATGATGCTCGCGCCCGACGAAGCTCAGGCCGGCATCTGGGAAAGCGATCTGCGCGCCAATATGCGCCAGGGCACCGCGCTGGCCTTTGCTCACGGCCTCAACATCCATTTCGGGCTGATCGAGCCGCGGCCGGACATGGACGTTTTCATGATCGCTCCCAAAGGGCCCGGTCACACCGTGCGATCCGAATATGTCCGCGGTGGCGGCGTTCCATGCCTGATCGCGGTCGCGCAGGATGCCAGCGGAAACGCGCATGACGTGGCGCTGAGCTATGCCTCCGCGGTCGGCGGCGGACGCTCGGGCATCATCGAGACCAATTTCAAGGAAGAATGCGAGACCGAACTGTTCGGCGAGCAGGTGGTGCTCTGCGGCGGCCTGTCGCATCTGATCATGGCCGGGTTCGAGACGCTGACCGAAGCGGGCTATGCGCCAGAAATGGCCTATTTCGAATGCCTCCACGAGGTGAAGCTGATCGACGACCTGATGTACGAGGACGGTATCGCCAACATGCGCTATTCGATCTCGAACACCGCGGAATATGGCGACTATCACACCGGCCCGCGGATCGTTACCGACGAGACCAAGGCGGAGATGAAGCGCGTGCTCGACGACATCCAGAAGGGCCGTTTCGTGCAGCGCTTCCTTGGCGACAACAAGGTCGGCAACCCCGAGATGAAGGCGGCGCGCAAGCTCCAGCGCGAGCACCCGATCGAGAAGGTCGGTGAGGAACTGCGCGCGATGATGCCGTGGATCGGCAAGAACAAGCTGGTCGACAAGACCAAGAATTGATGGGGCGGGGCGCGACGGCGGATGCGCGCTCGTCCCGCCCTCGCCGCTTGCACGTCGGCTTCGGCTTCAGCTTGGGCCAAAGCTTGGGCCACAGTTGGGATAGACTTTGCTGACGATCTCGGGGTAAGGACAGGAATGATGTCGCGCCGTGGACTCTTCCTGCTTCGACTTACGCGCCCTTAGGCGCGCGATTTCGCTTGGGTCCGGACGGGCCTTCAGCCACGGCGTCTAAGGGCCTTTTCACCCCGAACGGCAACCTGCACAGGAGCAGGAACGTGACAGACACGATCTTGATTTTCGACACCACCTTGCGCGACGGCGAACAGTCTCCCGGCTGCTCGATGAATCTGGAAGAAAAGCTGCAGGTCGCGGAGCAGCT
>JAQGLH010000036.1 GCA_028293005.1 Alphaproteobacteria bacterium | reverse complement strand
AGGGGACCGGCGGGCAGAACGACCCTACGATCAGCATATTCTGGCTGGCGCTCGCGTTCATCATCGTCGGCACCGGCTTCCTCAAGGCAAGCATCTCGGTGATCGTCGGCCAGCTTTATCCGCGCACCGACGTGCGGCGGGACGGCGCGTATACGATCTTCTACATGGGCATCAACGTCGGCGCGGCGATCGGCACGATCATGGTCGGCTATCTGGGTGAGTCCTACGGCTGGCCCTATGGCTTCGGGCTTGCCGGCGTCGGCATGCTGCTAGGACTGGTGGTGTTCGTCTGGGGTCGGCCGCTGCTGCTCGGCCGTGGCGAACCGCCGAGCCTCGAGAGGCTGAAGCGGCGTGTCGCCGGCGTCACTTTCGAAAATTTCCTCTATCTGCTCGGCCTCGCCGGCGTGCTGGTGATCTGGGCGCTGATCCAGTTCCAGGATGCGGTCGGCTGGCTGCTTTTGCTGTCGGGCGCGGTGATGCTACTCTACATACTGTTCGAGGCGTTCAAGATGCCGCGCGACGATCGCGACCGGCTGTTCGCGATCATCTTCCTGATCGCGCTGCAACCGGTCTTCTGGGGCCTGTTCGAGCAGGCAGGGGGCTCGCTCAACCTGTTCACCGACCGCCATGTCGACCGGGCAGGCGTGCCCGCGTCCCTGTTCCAGTCGATCAACCCGATCTACATCGTGCTGCTCGGGCCGGTGTTCGCCTGGCTCTGGACGACGCTCGGCCGGCGCGGGCTCGAGCCTTCGACGCCCGCCAAGTTCGGACTGGCGCTGCTCCAGGTCGGCTTCTCGTTCCTGGTGCTGGTGTGGGGCGCAAGAGCGGTAGGCATCGCGAATCCGACCCCGGTCATCTTCATTTTCCTGATCTATTTGTTCCAGACGACCGGCGAGCTCTGCCTGTCCCCGGTCGGGTTGAGCGCGATGAACCGGCTTGCGCCGCGCCACATGGCCGGGCTGATCATGGGCGCCTGGTTCTTCGCCACCGCGGGCGGCAATTTCGTCGCGGGCAAGATCGGCGAGACGACCGGCGCGGAGCATGTCGGCGATGCCGGCGGAGCCGCAGCGAAGGCGCTGTTCCTCGACGTCTATTCGACGATCGGGTGGATTACGATCGGCATCGGCCTGCTGGTGATGGTGGTCTCACCGCTGGTGAAGCGGCTGATGCATCTCGACACGCTCAAGGACGAGGACGAGCTTGCCGGCTACAAGGAGATCGGTGAGCGCGAGGCGGCGGGGATGTTTCCCGACCGCGAAACGAAGCCTGGGACGGACAAGATCTGAGCCCGAAACCCAGGCCGCGGCGCCAGGGCTCCAGTCGATCGCTTCGAGCGCGGCTTGGCGCGCGGCGTCGAAGGCGGGGCGTTGCGCCGGGTTCCTGCACGCGGCCGATCGCGCTATCACCGGCGGCGAGGCCGAAAGCGGGGTAGGGTAAGATGACGCGTAAATTTTTCGGCACGGACGGCATAAGGGGGCGCACCAACGAGGCGCCGATGACGGCCGAGATGGCGCAGCGTGTCGGCCAGGCGGCGGGCGCGCATTTCCTGCGCGGGGACCACCGCCACCGGGTCGTGATCGGCAAGGACACCAGGCTTTCGGGCTATATGATGGAATCGGCGATGATCTCGGGCTTCACCAGCGTCGGCATGGACGTCGTGATGGTGGGCCCGGTCCCGACGCCTGCGGTGGCGATGCTCGCGCGCTCGATGCGTGCCGACCTCGGCGTGATGATCTCCGCCAGCCACAACCCCTATGTCGACAACGGCATCAAATTGTTCGGGCCCGACGGCTATAAATTGTCCGACCAGGACGAACTCGAGATCGAGGCGCTGATCGAGCGCGGGCCGCGGCTGGTGTCGGCGGCCGAGATCGGACGCGCGCGCAAGATCGAGGACGCGCGCGGCCGCTACATCCACTTCGCCAAGTCGACCTTCCCCGAGGAGCATCGCCTCGACGGCATCAAGATCGTCGTCGATTGCGCCAATGGCGCCGCCTACCAGGTCGCGCCCTCGGCGCTGTGGGAATTGGGGGCGGACGTCGTCCCGATCGGCGTCAGCCCGAACGGCCTCAACATCAACGAAGGCTGCGGCTCGACCGCGCCGCAAGCCCTACAGCAACGCGTCGTCGAGGAATGTGCGGATATCGGTATCGCGCTCGATGGCGATGCCGACCGGCTGATCGTGATCGACGAGAAGGGCAAGGTCGTCGACGGCGACCAGTTGATGGCGCTGATCGCGCTTTCATGGGCGCGGCGCGGGCTGCTGCGCGGCGCCGCCGTGGTCGCCACCGTGATGTCCAACCTCGGCCTCGAGCGCCATCTCGCGGCCAACGGGCTGGGGCTGGTCCGCACCAAGGTCGGCGACCGCTACGTGCTCGAGGAAATGCGGCGCGGTGGCTACAATGTCGGTGGCGAGCAATCGGGGCACATCATCCTCACCGACCATGCCACGACCGGCGACGGCCTGGTCGCCGCGCTCCAGGTGCTCGCGGCGCTGGTCGAGACCGGCAAACCGGCAAGCGAGCTCCTCCACCAGTTCGACCCGTTGCCGCAGCTGCTCAAGAATGTCCGCTTCGGCGGCGGCCAGCCGCTGGAGAGTGGTTCGGTCAAAGAAGCGATTGCCGACGCCGAAGCGCAGCTTGCTGGCCGCGGCCGCCTCGTCATCCGCAAATCGGGCACCGAGCCGCTGATCCGGGTGATGGCGGAAGGGGACGATTCCGCTCTGGTCGAGCAAGTCGTCGACCAGATCTGCGAGGCGGTCAAGGCAGCCTGATGCTCGAGGTGTGTCCCGATCGCGAGGGTTGCGGCGCAGCGGCGACGGGGCGGAAGGGACCGGCTTGAAACCACCGCGCGTGCTGATCATCGCCGGATCGGACAGCGGCGGCGGGGCCGGCATCCAGGCCGACATCAAGACGGTGACGTTGCTCGGCGGCTTCGCGATGACCGCGGTCACCGCGATCACCGCGCAGAACACGCTTGGCGTCGAGGCGGTGATGCCGGTTCCGGCGGAGATGGTGCTGAGGCAAATCGACGCCGTCGCGCGCGACATCGGGATCGATGTCGTCAAGATCGGCATGATCGGATCGGCCGAGACGGCCGAGGCGGTGGCCGAGCGACTCGCTCTCATGGACGGCGTTCAGATCGTGTTCGATCCGGTGATGGTCGCGACCAGCGGCAGCCTGCTGGCGGACGCCGCCACGATCGCGGCATTCGACAAGATCATGGCCGTCGCGACCCTGGTCACTCCCAACGTGCCCGAACTGGCGGCGCTGACCGGACGAAGTGTCGGGGATGCGGCGCAAATGGAAGACGCCGCCGCCGCCCTCGCCCACGATCGCCACATCGCCGTGCTCGCCAAGGGCGGCCATCTCGACGGCGCGATGCTGACGGACCTTCTGGTCACGCCGGCGGGCGAGGTGATTCGGTGGCAGAGCGAGCGCATCGACACGCGCCATAGTCACGGCACCGGCTGCACGCTGGCAAGCGCGACCGCGACCGGCCTCGGCCATCGGCTGGCGATCGCCAATGCGGTGGCAAGGGCCCGTGATTTCGTGCGGCAAGCGATGCTGGCGGCACCCGGTTTCGGTGCCGGGCACGGGCCGATGGGGCACGGGCTGGCAGGATCTAGCCCATCCTTCCCGCAGAAAGGCGCTTTTCCATAGAAAGATGGGGGTTCGGCGATCTTTCGCTGGAACGCCGCGCTGCCGGTGAATAGGCTGGCGCCATGGCCGGGCCTTGCTTCAAAATCGAAAAGAATTTTCCAGAACCGCTCGCCGGCGTCGACGAGGCCGGATGCGCGCCGCTCGCCGGCCCGGTGGTCGCGGCGGCAGTCGTGCTCGACCGGAGCAAATTTCCCCGCGGGATCGACGATTCGAAAGCGCTTCCGATCAGGACGCGCGAGGCGATCTACCTAAAGCTGCGCAAGGTCGCGAGGATCGGCGTGGGCATCGCCAGCGTCGAGGAGATCGATCAGCTCAACATCTATTGGGCGCGCATGCTGGCGATGAGCCGCGCGGTCGACGCACTTGGCTTCGATCCCGCGATGGTCCTCGTCGACGGCAACCGCTGCCCTCGCTGGCAACGGCCATCGCAGGCGATCGTGCGTGGCGATACAAAATGCCGCTCGATCGCCGCGGCATCGATCATCGCGAAGGTCACGCGCGACCGAATCATGGACGAGCATGCGCGCGACCACCCGGGTTACGGCTGGGAAACCAACAAGGGCTACCCGACCCCGGAACATGTCCGCGCGCTCGACCGGCTCGGGCTAACGCCGCTCCACCGCCGAAGCTTCGGGCCGGTCCGCCAGCTAATGCTCGCAATGTGAGTCTTTCGCGCCACACCACTTCATATTGAGTCTTAACATTCCGCGCGTGGCTAGATGTAGCGCGGGACTCCTTTCGTTCCTGTAACGGTTAATAACTGTTAACAGCATACCATAAGCGGTTGTTCTTGACCGGAGACTCCGGCTGACTCACCTTGTCCGCAGAATCGGGGGGACAGTCTTCAATGAGCGTGATGGGGCGTGTGAGAACGAGTGCGCGGCGCGTTGCGCACGCCTGTGCGGAGACTCCGGATCTCCCGATCGGGCAGATCATCGAGGACGATTGCATCGCCGCGATGGCGCGTCTTCCTGCGGGCAGCGTCGACATGGTGTTCGCCGATCCGCCGTATAATCTGCAGCTCGGTGGCGAGCTGTTCCGACCCGAAGGGGGGAGGGTCGACGCGGTCGACGACGATTGGGACAAGTTCGATACGTTCCAGACTTATGATGCGTTCACCCG
>JAQGLH010000383.1 GCA_028293005.1 Alphaproteobacteria bacterium | reverse complement strand
TTCGGCTGCGATCCGGTTCCCTGGCATTCGGGCCTGCGCCAATCGCAGCGCCGCCGTGCATGGCGCGCGGTCGCGAGCGGCGACGCGCAAGTGGTGGTGGGTGCGCGCTCGGCGTTGTTCCTCCCTTATGCCAGGCTCGGGCTGCTGGTCGTCGACGAGGCGCATGAGACGAGCTTCAAGCAGGAGGACGGCGTCCAATATCATGCCCGCGACGTCGCGGTAATGCGTGCCAAGCTCGAAGCGATCCCGGTCATCCTCGCCTCCGCGACGCCGGCGATCGAGACGCGGCAGATGGCCGAGATCGGCGTCTACAAGGAGGTCGCGCTCCCCGATCGCTACGGACAGGCGGCAATGCCCGACATCAAGGCGGTCGACCTGATCCAGGATCCTCCGCCGCGCGGGCGTTGGCTCGCGCCTAGCCTGGTGCGCGAGCTCGACGCCAACCTCCAGCGCGGCGAGCAGAGCCTGCTGTTTCTCAACCGCCGCGGTTATGCGCCCCTGACATTGTGCCGCTCGTGCGGCCACCGCTTCCAATGCCCCAATTGCACCGCCTGGATGGTCGAGCACCGGCTCGTCGGGCGGCTCGCCTGCCATCATTGCGGGCATGTCATGCCGCCGCCGCGCGCCTGCCCCGAATGCCATGAAGAGGACAGTCTGGTCGCCTGCGGCCCGGGTGTCGAACGCATCGCCGACGAGGTCGCGGCCCTGTTCCCCGACGCGCGCACGATCATCGTCACCTCGGACACGATCTGGTCGCCCGCAAAGGCGGCGGAATTCGTCGGCCGCATGGACGCCGGCGACATCGACATCGTGATCGGCACGCAACTCGTCACCAAAGGCTATCATTTCCCGAACCTGACCTTGGTAGGCGTGGTCGACGCCGATCTCGGCCTTTCGGGCGGGGATCTTCGGGCCGCCGAACGCAGCTTCCAGCAGATCATGCAGGTCGCAGGCCGCGCCGGCCGCGGCGAGAAGCCGGGCCGCGTGCTCGTTCAGACCCACGAGCCCGCCGCGCCGGTGATCAGCGCGCTGGTCAGCGGCGATGCCGAAGGCTTTTACGAGGCCGAGACGCAAGCGCGGCGCGAAGCAGCCATGCCGCCGTTCGGCCGGCTCGCCGGCATCATCGTCTCGTCCGAAGATCTCGCCGAGGCGGCGGAGACGGCGCGGTTGATCGGCCGGACCGCGCCACAGGTCGAAGGAATGGCGGTGTTCGGCCCCGCCCCCGCGCCGCTCGCAATGCTGCGCGGACGGTATCGCCAGCGGCTCCTGGTCCATGCCGCGCGTTCGCTCGACGTCCAGAATGTGATCCGCGACTGGCTCGGCGCGCTCGAATGGCCGCGAGGCGTGCGCGTCGCCGTCGACGTCGACCCGTACAGCTTCCTCTAGAAGCTTATCTAATGGCCGACCCCGCCGCCGGTGGCGTCGCTGTCGGCGCTCGGCAGCGGCGCGCGCGTATCGGTGCGGTCGTCGGCGCCATATTGGAACGCGCGCACCGCAAGATAGAGAATGATCACAAGGCAGACGATCCCGATCGTCCACGGGATCCAGCGCCGCGTGCCGGGTTCGCGGCCTTGGGCGGGGCGCCTCGACGGGCGCTCATCATCGGTCATCGGCGGACGTTCCTCTGTTGTCGATCGATCGGCCAATGTCCGTGCGAGGCTTAGGTTCCGCCGCGATCCGCATCGACTGCGCGCCGGCCGAATCAGAGCAATTTCGCCGAACGGCTTTCCTGATCGAGCAGCCGCGCCTTGCGCTCGAGCCCATAGGCATAGCCGCCGGCCGAACCGTCACCGCGTCGTGCGCGATGGCACGGGATCAGCACTGCCACCGGATTGGCCCCGCAGGCGCTGCCCGCGGCGCGCGCAGCGCCGGGCTTGCCGGCCTTCGCGGCAAGCGCCGCATAGCTCAGATTCTCCCCCGGGGGGATTCGCGAAAGCTCGTGCCACACCGCCTCCTGGAACGCCGTCCCCTGGACGTCGAGCGGCAGGTCATGAGCGCGCCCGGGAGCATCCACGGCCAACACCGCCCGCGCGGCGAGCTGGTCCATCGCCTCGCCGCCTCGCTCGATCCGCGCATTGGGGAAGCGGAGGCGCAGCACCGCTTCATCCTCGTCGAACGACAAGCGGCAAATGCCCTTCTCGGTCGCCGCGAGGAACATCGGCCCGAGCCCCGTCTCGACTATGGTCCAGCGAATCGTCTCGCCGCGACCGCCGTCGCGCCACACGGAGGGGGTCATGCCGAGCCTCGCTTTGGCTTCGGCGTAGAACCGGGCCGGGCCCGAATAGCCTGAATCATAGATAGCATCGGTGATCCTTTCGCTTTGCCGCAGGTTGTCGGCCATCTTCCGCGCCCGCTCGCCGCGAGCATAGGCGGACGGCGTCACTCCGGTCGCACGCCGGAACAGCCGATGAAAATGATGCGGCGAATAGCCGGCTGCATCGGCGATTCGCTGCAGCGAGGGCAGCTCCTCGGCCTGCTCGAGAAGGCGCAGCGCCTTTTCGATCGCCGCCTGCTCGCGCGAGATCTCGTCGGGCCTGCAGCGCCGGCACGGCCGCAGACCGTCGCCGCGCGCATCCGCGCCCGACGGGTAAAAGCGCACATTCTCGCGCTTCGGGTGCCGGGCCGCGCACGAGGGGCGGCAATAGATACCGGTGGTCAGCACCCCGGTGACGAAACGCCCATCCGCTGCGCGGTCGCGGCGCATCACCGCGGTCCAGGCAAAATCGGCGTCGATCGGTTCGAAAGCGTTCATGGCCCTTCTATAAAAGTTCGAAGCCCACCCTGCATCCCGATCCTTGCTTTCAAAAGGCGCTTCCTGATTTCGAAACCCGGATCCTTGCTTTTGAAGCCCGCATCCTTGCTTTTGACGCCCGGTCCTCGCTTCCCAATCTTGTCCATCTTGCGTCGCAGCAATGCCCCTGCTAGGGCGCGCGGCGACCCAATGGGGGTGCTCTGCGCCCCCCTTTCGTTTGGGCAAATATCCGATCTGGGAGTTGAAGAGCCCGTGGAGTATTCCGGCGGCATTCAGGCAAGCTTGGCAGGGCGCTATGCGATGGCGCTGTTCGAACTCGCGCGCGATCAAAAGGCGCTCGAGAAGGTGGGCGAAAGCCTCGACGCCCTTAAAAGGGCGCTGGCGGAATCCGCCGATTTCCGTCAACTCACAGCGAGCCCGCTGATCAGCCGCGAGGAGGCGTTGCGCACCATCGCCGCCACGGCCGAATCGATAGGGCTCGATCCGATCACCCGCAATTTCCTGGGCGTGCTCGCCCAGAACCGCCGCCTGTCGCAGCTCGGCGCGATCATCCTCGCGTTCAACATGCTGGCGGCGCAGCATCGCGGCGAGACCACCGCACAAGTCACCTCCGCGCATCCGCTCGACAACGAACAGATCGACGCGATCAAGCAAAACCTCCGCACCCGTACCGGCCGCGACATCAATGTCGACCTCAACGTCGATCCGGCCATTCTCGGCGGGCTCGTCGTCAAGATCGGCAGCCAGATGATCGA
>JAQGLH010000364.1 GCA_028293005.1 Alphaproteobacteria bacterium | reverse complement strand
GCTGAATCCCCGCACGCTGACTCCCTAGCCAGCGCCCCCTGGAGGTCCGGTCACGGACCGGACCTCCGCTTTTTATTCGAATGGAGAAATATGATGCGTCTCCTGCTCGCCGCGGGCGTCTCCCTGCTCGCGCTCGTCTCCGCCCCCGGGCTTGCCCAATCCCCCGACACCGATGTCGCCAGCCCCGGCGAAGAGCCGGTCGGCGGCACGATCGACACGATCGTCGAGGACGATGCTCCCGCGCCGGCGGCAGCGCCCGCCCCGACCGGCGATCCGGTGGTCGACCGGCTCAACGCGCTCGAGGCCAAGGTCTCGCAGCTCGAGAAGCGCAACGCCGAGCTCGAGCAGCAGGCCCAGTTCAACCAGACCCGGCTCGAGACGGTCGAGACCCGCGCCGCCAAGAACGTCCAGTTCAGCTGGGGCCCGACCTTCGCCGAGCCGACCGGCAACTTCACCTTCAAGCCGCGCGGCGTGATCGAGGCCGATTACGCTGCGTTCCTCGAGCGCGCCGGGGGCTATGATTACAACAACGGCACCGGCTTTCGCCGCGCGCGGATCGGCCTCGAGGGCACCGCGTTCAAGAAATTCAACTATCGCATCGAGGCGGATTTCGCCGGCAATGTGGTCAACCTCACCGACGCCTATCTCCAATATGTGATCAGCCCCCGCTTGCTGATCACTGCCGGCCAGCACAAGGCGCCGTTCGGCCTGGAATCGAACAACAGCGACAATTACAACGTCTTCCTCGAGCGCGGCATGTTCACCAATGCGTTCGGCAACGCCGGCGCGGAGCGCCGGATCGGCGTCTCGGTGGGCTATGTCAGCGACACGATCAACGCCGCCGTCGGCCTGTTCGGCGACAATGAAAGCATCAGCCGCTCGACCGCGACCGCGGTTACCAACACCCCCGACGAAAGCTGGGGCGTCAACGGCCGCGTCACTTGGGAGCCGGTGTTCGACACCGGCAAAATCGTCCACCTCGGCGCGTCTGGCTTCTATCGCACCTCGCTCAAATCGGGCGACACGCCCGACGCCGTCCGGCTCAGCGACCGGCCGAACATCCGCATCGACAATGGCAATATCGCCGATTCGGGCGTGATCACCGGCGTCGACACGTTGCGTTACCTCGGCACCGAGGCGACCGGCGTGTTCGGGCCGCTCACCGTCGCGGGTGAATATGGCCGCCTGTGGCTCGATCGGCCGTCGCTGGCGAACGAAGCATTCGATGGCTATTACGCCTATGCGACCTGGTTCATCACCGGCGAGACCCGGCCGTTCAAGAATGGCAATTTCGATCGCGTGAAGCCGTTCACGACCTTCGGCCAGGATGGTCTCGGCGCCTTCGAACTGGCGCTGCGCTACGACCATCTGTCGCTTGCCGACACGCCGGTTCTTGCGCGGGCCGGCAACAAGGCGCAGAGCTGGACGCTTGGGCTCAACTGGTATTTGACGGCCAACGCCAAGCTGCTCTTCAACTGGGTCCGATTCAGCGGCGACAACACCCCGCTCGATCCGGTCGGTTCGAAGACGAAGGGGGACGCATTAGCAACACGTCTTCACCTGGACTTTTGATGGCGACACTCGCACTTTCAACCAGCCCAGTACCTCGCAAGAAAAACACCAGAGCCCGGACTTCGATGCCGGGCTTTGGCTTGTCGATGGGGCTGACGCTGTTCTGGCTGTCGGTCATCGTGCTCATCCCGCTGAGCGCGGTGTTCATTCGCAGCGCCGGCGACGGCTGGGGGAGCTTCTGGGCGGCCGCTGCCTCCGAACGCGCGGTGGCAGCCTATCGGGTAAGCTTCGGCACGGCCTTCCTCGCCGGCGCGATCAACAGCGTCTTCGGGCTGCTCGTCGCCTGGGTTCTGGTGCGCTACGACTTCCCGATGAAGCGGCTGATCAACGCCCTCGTCGATCTTCCGTTCGCGCTTCCGACCGCCGTCGCCGGCATCGCGCTCACCGCGCTCTACGCGAACACCGGCTGGGTCGGCAGCCTGCTCCCCGAGAGCATGCCGATCGCCTATCATCTGCCGGGCATCGTCATCGCGCTGACCTTCATCGGCCTGCCGTTCGTCGTCCGCACCGTCGAGCCGGTGCTCGCGCAAATGGGCAAGGAGGCCGAGGAGGCGGCCGCCACGCTCGGCGCGACGCGTCTCCAGACCTTCACGCGGGTGATTTTTCCGACGATCGCGCCGGCACTCGCCACCGGCTTCAGCCTCGCCTTCGCCCGGGGGATCGGCGAATATGGCTCGGTCATCTTCATCGCCGGCAACATGCCGTTCCACACCGAGATCGCGCCTTTGCTCATCATCACCCAGCTCGAGCAATATGACTATGCCGGGGCGACGGCGATCGCCGCGGTGATGCTGGTCGCCTCGTTCTTCATGCTCTTGCTGTTGAACCTGCTCCAGGGCTGGCAGCGCCGGAGGGTGGCGTCATGAGGTTCCGCTCGCCACTGCAGGAGGGTGCGCGCGTGCGGTCGATCCTGATCCTCGCCGCGCTCGCTTATCTGCTGCTGATCCTGCTGCTGCCGCTGGTGGCGGTGTTCGTCGAAGCGTTCCGGGCCGGGCTGCCGGGCTGGCTCGAGGCGGTCACCGAGCCGGACGCACGCTCCGCGATCACGCTGACCCTGCTCGTCGCCGGCATCTCGGTGCCGCTCAACATCGCGTTCGGGCTCGCCGCCTCCTGGGCGATCACCAAGCATGATTTCCGCGGCAAGGAGCTGCTGATCACCTTGATCGACCTTCCCTTCTCCGTCTCGCCGGTGGTGGCCGGCCTGATCTACGTCTTGCTGTTCGGCGCGCACGGCTGGTTCGGCGCGTGGCTGCAGGAGCATGACATCGAAATCATCTTCGCCTTGCCAGGCATCATCCTCGCGACCGTGTTCGTCACTTTTCCGTTCGTCGCGCGCGAGCTCATTCCGCTGATGACCGCGCAGGGCCGGACCGACGAGGAGGCCGCGCTCTCGCTCGGCGCGAGCGGCTGGCAGACCTTTTGGAACGTGACCTTGCCGAACATCCGCTGGGGCCTGCTCTATGGAGTCTTGCTCTGCAACGCGCGCGCGATGGGCGAGTTCGGCGCGGTCTCGGTCGTCTCCGGCCACATCCGCGGCGAGACCAACACGATGCCGCTCCATGTCGAGGTGCTCTACAACGAATATAATTTCGTCGCCGCCTTCGCGGTCGCCTCGCTGCTTGCCTTGCTTGCGCTCGTCACGCTGACCCTCAAGACTTTTCTCGAATGGCGCCATCGCGATGCGATTGCCGCGATGGGGCACTGAAAATGGCTATTACTGTTGAAAACGTGTCGAAGGAGTTCGGCGCCTACCCCGCGCTGCGTTCGGTGTCGCTGTCGATCCTCGACGGCGAGTTCGTCGCGCTGCTCGGGCCGTCGGGCTCGGGCAAAACCACGCTGCTGCGGATCATCGCCGGGCTCGATTATGCGGACGAGGGCCAAGTCTATTTCGGCTCCCAGGATGTCAGTCGTGTCCCGGCGTCCGAGCGCGGGATCGGCTTCGTGTTCCAGCATTATGCCTTGTTCGGCCACATGACCGTGGCGAAGAACATCGCGTTCGGCCTCAAGGTGATGAAGCGCAGCAGCCGGCCGCCCAAGGCCCAGATCGACGCCCGGATCGAGGAATTGCTCGATCTGGTCCAGCTGCCGGGGCTCGGCGCACGCTATCCAGCGCAGCTTTCCGGCGGGCAAAGGCAGCGGGTCGCGCTCGCCCGCGCGCTTGCCCGCCAACCCGAGATCCTGCTGCTCGACGAGCCGTTCGGGGCGCTCGACGCCAAGGTTCGGCGCGAGCTGCGCGTGGCGCTGCGCGACATCCAGCGCCGCATCGGCGTGACCTCGATCTTCGTGACGCACGATCGCGACGAGGCGTTCGCCCTGTCCGACCGCGTCGCGATCCTCAATGCCGGCGTCATCGAGCAGTTCGCGCCGCCCGCCGACATCCAGGAGCGTCCGCAAAGCACGTTCGTACGTGAATTCATCAGCGACTGAGGCCCGGCAGTGGCTGCACGGGACAGCGCGGGAACGGCTCGCCCTGGGAACGGCGCATCCTGGCGTGATCTCTACTTAATTCATAGACATTAGTCTCCTCGAGAGCGAAATTGGCCACGTCACGCGACTCGAAAGGGACGAAGATGCAGCCCCAAGCGTTCCGCCAGCCCCAAGCGTTCCGCCAGCCGATGCAGTTGCCGAGGATCCTGATCGTGCCCGGGCTCGACGGCTCGGGTTCCGATCATTGGCAGACGCTTTGGGAAGAGGCGCTGCCCGATTGCCGCCGGGTCGAAATGGGCGATTGGTCCCGCCCCCATCGCGATCGCTGGGTGAACCAGCTCGACCGCGCGATCGAGGCCAGCCCCGGGCAGGTCGTGCTGGTCGCGCACAGCCTCGGCTGCCTTGCCGTCGCCTGGTGGTCGAAGCTGCGGTGGCGCGGGTCGGTGCGCCGCAAAGTGGTGGGGGCGATGCTGGTGGCGCCGCCCGTCCTCGACGGCGCTGCCGAGACCGCTGCCGCCGAGCCGAGGCTGCATGATTTCGGCCCGCCGCCGCGCGCGAACCTGCCCTTCCCGTCGCTGCTCGTCGCGAGCCGGGACGATCCCCATGCGCGGTTCGAAGCGGCAGCCGAGCTGGCGCGCGACTGGGGAAGCCAGCTCGTCGATGCCGGCGCCGTCGGGCATTTGAACGCGCAGTCGCAGCTCGGGGTCTGGGAAAAGGGCGTGTCGCTGTGCGAAAGCCTGATCACCTCGGTCGCCGACGCACGCCGCTCGGTCCGCGCACGGCGGCAGGCGATAACGACCAACCCCGGCGAGGGCACGCTCGGCCAGGCCGTTGGAGACAATCCGAGGCCGCTCAACTGGCGCCGCTTCCTCGGGCGCCGCAGCCGCCAGGCGATGCCTGAGCAGGAGAAAGCCTATTTCCACGAGCGCGCCGAAGCCGAGCTCCTGCTCGCGCAACGCGCCAGCCATCCCAAGGCGGTGCGTTCGCATTATCTGCTCGCGGCTTATTATCTGGACCTGGTGCATTGCGCCGTCGGACCGCACGAAACGGTGCACGAGGCAGCCCTGGACTAGCAGCCCTGGACTAGGGCTAAGCGGGAACGGGCTCAGTGACCGCGGGGAGCGCGTGCAAAGCACGATGCCGCGCGACGCGCTCGTATGAAGTGGCTCGCTGGTCGGATCTTGGCCGGTCAGATCTTGCCGGTCAGATCTTGCCGGTCAGATCTTGAACGCCGAGCCGGTCTTTGGAAGGCCGGGCTTCGCAGCAGTCGGCTTCTCGGGCTTGATCCGCCCCGGCGGGCGGCGCTCGGCGCGCGCAGCGGCCTCGGCGCCGTGGGTGGAAAGCTTGACGTAGACGCTGTGCGCCCGCCGCAGTCGGCTCCGCTCGGCCTCGGTCGTCGCTTCGGCGAGCTGGGCAAGCGCTTCGGCCGCCTTCGTCTGATATTCCTCGGCCTTGCTCATCGATACTTCCTTTGCAGCTGACCCAACCCGTGGGCGCTTTGCCGCTGACGCGCAATCGAATTCGCCGCGCGCCGAAGCGGTTAGCGGGCCTTCGCGGCAAGCAGCCAGAGTGGTTTCCAGTCAGGTGGAATCGGCCGACCAGCCGGATAGCACGACCAGCACACGAAAACGAGACACCGAACCGCAACCTGACTGAAAACGAGTCTAGAAAGCGTCATAGGTCAGCTTGAGCCCGACCAGCAGCATCAGGATATAGATGGCAGTGTAGAAGCGGTCGGGCGACACCGACTTCACCAGGCGTACGCCGGCGAAGGTCGAGACGATCGCGACCGGCATCAGCAAGGCCGAGGCGAGCATATTGTGCTGCGTGAATTGGCCGAGCGCCAAATAGGCCGGAACCTTGATCCAGTTGACCGCGCCGAAAAAGATCGCGGTCGTTCCGACCAGCACGTCGCGCGGCAACCGGCGCGGCATCACCCACATTTGATAGGGTGGGCCGCCGGCATGGGCTATCTGGCTGGTGAAGCCCGCCGCCGCCCCGAACAATGAGCCGAGCCAGACGGGCGAGTTGGAGGGCGCGCTCAGCCGGCCGCCGCGCTCGAGCCACAGCCGGTGCAGCGCGAACAGGATCGAGAGGATTCCAACCGCTCCGAGCACGACGTCGGTCGAGACTCGCGCCGCGAATAGATAGCCCAGGAAGATGCCGACCGCCGCGCCGGGGATCATCACCTTGAGCACCAGCCCGTCCCAATCGCGCCGGAACGCCCAGATTCCGACCGCGTCCTGGACGATCAGGATCGGCAGCAGGATCGCCGCCGCCGCAAGCGGCGAAATCGCCAAGGCGAGCATCGGCATCGAGACATTGCCGACGCCGACGAAGCCGCCCTTCGACAAGCCGAGCAGGATCACCGCCGGAATCGCGACGGCGTAGAAAAAGGGATCGGTGAGCATCTAGCTGGGCCCGCCCGGCGAGGGCGGGAAGCGAAGGCAGTGGCGCAATCTGTCACCCGGGCATGAGGATCAAGCGCCTCTCACTGGCGCCAAGTGCCGCTCGATGCCACCGGTAATTTGGGGCATTGTTCCTCCCCGGCACGGGGAGGAACTTTAGCAGCGCAGCCGCCTCGCCTCAGTCGCGGTAGTATTGATCGTCATAATAGCGATCGTCGTAGCGCCGATCATCGTAACGCCGATCGTCGTAGCGCCGGTCGTAGCGGTCGTTCCGGTCCGATGCGATCGCGGCGCCGATCGCGATGCCGATTATGCCGGCGCCGATCGCCAACCCAGCATCGTCGTTGTAGCCGCCGTAGCGATAATAGCCCGGGTAGCCGCGATAGCCGCGATAGCCATAATAGCCGCGGGCTCCGTGATAGCCGCGGTTCCAGCCGCGGTAACCGCGAGCACTGCCGTAGCCGCCACGATGGTCGTTGTAGCCGCCGCGGCTCCATGAGCGCGCGTCGGCCGGCACTGCGGCGATCAGCGCGCTGCTCATCGCGAGTGCGCCCATGGCCTTGGTCAAAAATATTCTCATCGCTTCCTCCCGTCCGGCTGCCGCGGAAATACAGGCGGCGAACCGTGATGAACTTTCCACCGCGAACATGAACGCGGGCCGAACGAACTGTCCTCGGCCGTAATTTCGGCTTTGCGACCAGATGCTTGGCGAGCGGGCCAGATGCTTGGCGAGCGGGGCGGCACGGAGGCCGGCCCCGCTCCCTGCTTTAGCGGCAGCGAATATCGCTGTTCTGGTCGATCGCGCGGCCGGCGAGCGCGCCGAGCGCACCTCCGATCAAAGTCCCCCCGACGCGGTGGCGACCCCCGTCGATCACGTTGCCGAGGATGCCGCCGGCCGCGGCGCCGATGATCAGGCCGGTCGTGCCGTCGCTGCGCTTGCAATAATATCGCCCGTCCGAGCCGCGGTAGACCTCGTCCTGGGCGCCGAGCCGACGTTCGCCATATTGCGGCCCGTCGCGATAATAGCGCGCCGCGTCATAATCGGTCTCATAGGGGCTGCGATCATAGCCCGCGTCGCCGCGATAGCGATCGGAGCGGCTCCGCAGCCGAGCCTCGGTATAACGGTCCCGTTCCGCCAGATAGCGGTCGAACTCGGCATCGTAGCGGGCACGCGCATCATCCCAGCGGCGCTGCTCGGTGCTGGTCTGCGCCACGGCCGGCACCGACAGCGCCGGCGCGAGCGCGAGCCCCGCTGCGAGCGCAAGGATGCTTTTCTTGATCATAGGAAACGCCTTTCTACATGTGAACGATACTGATTTCATGAGCCCACCCCTTCGCCCCGTCGAAGCAAGCGCTTCAGGATGCGATGGTTTTTGCGGCCCGGCGGCGAATCTAGCTATGTTTCCTGTCCTCGCAATGAACGCATGGCGAGGGAGGGCGGGCGAGATCACGCGGCGCGGCTTCGCCTCCTCTAAAAAATGGGCGTCTCGGAAAATGGTACGGCACGGTCAGCTTGCGTCAAGCTCGCATCGTCCAGACAGGAGGGGAATGCCGCTGCCATCCATCCGACGCATTGTCTCGGCGCCCCTGCTCGCGGCGGCGCTGGCGATTGCACTCGCCCAGCCCGCGATTGCCCAGCCCGGGGATGTCCAGCCCCCGCTCCACCGATCGATGCTCCTCCAGCCGCCGCCAGTTTCGGCTGATTCCGCGTTGCCCCCCGTCCCTCACGGCTTAGCCGCAATCCCCCATGTGCAGAGCGGGATCGAGGCACTCGCGCAGGATGCGGGCGAATATGCGCGGCAGAACGGGGTTGCGCTCGACGAGGCGATGCGGCGGCTGCGCGCGCAGGAGGAAAGCGTCGCTGCAACCGACCGCATCCGCGAGACGTACAGCGACCGGCTCGCGGGGATCGCGATCGAGCACCAGCCCGGCTATCGCATCGTCGTGCTGCTCACCGGCACCGATCCCGTCGCGCCGCAATCGGTCGCGGCCGGCGGTTTGAACGTGCCGATCGTGTTTCGCACCGGCGCGGCGGCAACCGGCGCCGCGGTCGTCGCGGCGATCCGAATGCATCAGGCCAAGATCCGGTCGTTGCTGCCGAGCGCCGGCATGGGTCTCGATCCGCGTACCGGCGAGCTGGTCGTGATCGCGAAGGATGACGACATCGCAGAGCTCGGAACGCTCGCCGAGGTCGGGGAGGAGCTCGCGGCCTTGACCAATGTCCCGATCAGGATCGAGCCGACCCAGCGCAAGCAGGTCAATCTCGAGATCGAAGGCGGATCACGTGTCGTCGGGGCTTATGAAAGCAGCGGTCGGCGCTACGCCTGCACGACCGGCTTCGTCGTCACCGATGGCGCGCGCACCGGCATCATTACCGCCGCGCACTGCCCCGACAATTTGACCTATTTCGATCCCGACGGCGATGCGACCCCGCTCGACTTCGTCGGCGAATGGGGCGCACGCTACCAGGACGTCCAGATCCACGTCAGCCCCGCGGCGCAAAGGCCGCTCTTCTACGCCGACACAGACAAGCGCGCCGCGCGCACGCTGACCAGCTGGCGCAATCACAGCAGCACTCGCGCGGGCGACGCGGTCTGCCATCGCGGCGAGACCTCGGGCTACAGCTGCTCGCAGGTCGAGCTCACCGATTACGCACCGCCGCGCGACCTGTGCGGCGGTCCCTGCGAGCCTTTGTGGGTGACCGTCAAAGGCCCGCATTGCCGCAGCGGCGACAGCGGCGGCCCGATCTTCAACGGCACCGTCGCGTTCGGCATCGTCAAGGGCGGCAGCTACGAGCGCGACGGCACCTGCTCATTCTATTATTATATGTCGACCGATTACCTGCCCCCAGGCTGGTCGCTGCTGCACGGATAGCTCACTTGCGGGAGCGGCCTCTTTCCCTCCCCAACCGGGAAGGAGGCGGAGCTACCGAAAAATCAGCAAGGCGGCCGCGATGATGGCGAATGCGGCGCCGCTCGCGCAGCACAAAAGGCCGAAGCCGCACTGGCACAAGGTCGGTTCGAACCGTTCCATCGCACCTCTCATTTAGGCCATTTCTGTGAATGGCTCGAGACGATTATAGCATATAGTGGGAGCGCTGAAAATCTCCTGTAGCCGGTTAGCCTTCGGCTGCTTCCTGCTCGTCGAGGGCGCCGGCCAGCTTGGTCAGCGTGCTCCGCAGCGCAGCACGTTCGGCCTCGCTCAGCGCGCCGAAGATCTGGTCCACGAAGCGGCGGCGGAGCGGCTCGGTTTCGGCGATCGCCTGGCGGCCGGGATCCGTGATCGAGATCCATTTGACCCGCCGATCCTTGGTGTCGGGCTCGCGCCGGACGAGGCCGCTCTGTTCGAGACGGTCGATCGCCTCGGTCACCGTGCGTGGCGCGAGCGCGAGCGACTCGGCAATATCGGCCGCCCGCACCGGACCATGCCGGTCGACGAAGATCAATAGCTTGGTCCGCGCAAACGAAGCACCGTTCGCCGCCATTCGGCGATCGATAAGCCGGTGCATACGGAAAAAAACCCGTGCGTATTCGGTTGAGAGGCTGTCGCGGTCTGGCATTTAATGAGGGCCCTCAATATATGGGCTTGTGAATTTTGGCAAGTGAGAGCATTTCGCCCCCGGACTTCAAAAGGCCGGGACTCGAAAAGGCCGGGGCTTCGAAAAGGACAAGTGAACATGGCGGTGGAAGCCGACGCCGGTGAGGCCGGATCGATCGAGTCTGGCAACGGGCGCCGATCGCGCGTCAGTCCCCGAACGCGGCTGATCCTGCTTGCGTTGCTCGCCGTCGTGGTGGTGCTCGGGACGCTCTGGTACCTGCGTTATTCGAGCTACGGCCGTTATCAGCAGAGCACCAACGACGCCTACGTCCAAAGCGACTCCACGATCGTCGCGCCCAAGGTCGGCGGCTATGTCGAGCGTGTCTTCGTGATCGACAACCAGCGGGTCAAGCGCGGCGATCCTTTGCTCAGCATCGACTCGCGCGATTACCGTGCGCAGGCGCAGCAGGCCCAGGCGCAGATCGGCGTCGCCGAGGCCGGCGCTGCGGGCATTCGCGCGCAGATCCGCGAGCAGCAGGCCGAGATCAGCCAGGCGCGCGCGCAGCTCGCGTTCGCAGAAAACGGCGTTCGCTTCACCCGTTCGGAGGTCGCACGTTACACGCCGCTCGCCGCGACGGGCGCCGAGACCGGCGAGCGGCTCGCGTCCCTGCGCAGCCAGCAACACCAGGCCGAATCGCAGGCGGCAGGCGCACGTGCCGCACTCGCCGCCGCCGAGCGGCGGATCGGCACGCTCCAGGCGCAAATCGGCCAGGCGCTGTCGCAACGCCGCGCCGCCGAGGCGCAGCTTGCCGCCGCCGACGTCAATCTCGGTTCGACGATGGTCCGCGCCGCCACCGCCGGCCGGATCGGAAACAAGAATGTCGAGCCCGGCCAGTTCGTCCAGCCCGGCTTGCGAATGATGACGATCGTCCCGACCGAGCGCCTCTACGTCGAGGCCAATTACAAGGAGACGCAGCTCGCTTTGCTGCGCGTCGGCCAGCCGGCGACGATCTCGGTTGATGCGCTCGAAGGCATCGCGCTGCATGGCCGCGTCGAAAGCGTGTCGCCGGGGACTGGGGCGCAATTCTCGCTGCTGCCGCCGCAGAATGCGACCGGCAACTTCACCAAGATCGTGCAGCGCGTTCCGGTGCGTATCAGCATCGACGCGGGGCCGCGCACGCGCAGCCTGCTCGTCCCCGGAATGTCGGTCGAGGTCAGCGTCGACACGCGCTCGG
>JAQGLH010000362.1 GCA_028293005.1 Alphaproteobacteria bacterium | reverse complement strand
TGAATTCGATCGAACATGAAAGGCGGGCGCGATTTCGTCATTTGATGAGCAGCAACATGGCCACGATCATGAAATGGTGAATTCGGTCCGGATCGCCCACGCTGCAGGCCGATCCGCCCGACCTTGGCCACGAGCTCGACGCGCCACACGGCTGCCGCACCTGTGCGCTGCGCCATGCCTTCGCGGCCGCCACTCTGATAAGGACCAGCCGGCGCGATCGTGACGCCGATTGCGAGCGGCCGGATGCTCTGGCACACATCTTGCTGAGAATGCCGGAAAGGAAAAGATCCGGAATCAGCCGGAACAGCAATTAGGAAGGGGAGGTGACTCCATGACCATCATGCAAAGGACGTCTGCTGCAGCGCAAGGCTGCACCGGACAGGGCTTCTTTACCGGAGCGGAATATCTCGAAAGCCTCAAGGACGGCCGCGAAGTCTGGATCAACGGCGAGCGCGTCGACGACGTCACCACCCATCCCGCCTTCCGCAATTCGGCGCGAATGATCGCCCGGCTCTATGATTCGCTGCACGATCCGGCAAAGCGCGACCTGCTCACGGTCGAGCGTCCCGACGGCGGACGCGCGCACCGCTTTTTCCAGGCGCCCCGCACCTGGGAGGAGCAAGTGGCGGCGCGTGATGCGGTCGCCGAATGGGCGCGGATGACCTACGGCTGGATGGGCCGGTCTCCCGACTACAAGGGCTCCTGGATCGCGAGCCTCGCGGTCGACGAGGGTCTCTACGGCGAATATTACGGCAATGCGAAGCGCTGGCACGATTTCGTCTGCGACCGCCTGCCCTACCTCAACCACGCAATCGTCCATCCGCCGGTCGATCGTCATCTCAGCAACAACAACGATGTGTTCGTGCATGTCGACGAGGAGACCGACGCGGGCCTGATCGTCAGCGGCGCGAAGGTGGTCGCGACCGGCGCGGCGCTGACGCACCACACGTTCGTCGCCCATTTCCAGACCGTCAACGAGAGGAAATACTCGCCGGTCTTCATGGTGCCGACCAATGCGCCGGGCCTGAAGTTGATCTGCCGCACCTCCTTCGAGCTTGCTGCGGCGACGGTCGGAAGTCCGTTCGACAACCCGCTGTCGAGCCGCTTCGACGAGAATGATTCGATCCTCGTGCTCGATCGCGTGTTCATCCCGTGGGAGGATGTGCTGATGTACGGCGAGGAGCAGGCGAACAAGTTCGTCTTCGGCACCGGCTTCCTCACCCGCGCCTTGCTCCATGGCTGCACCCGCCTCAGCGTCAAGCTCGGCTTCCTCTCCGGGCTGTTCATGAAGGCGGTCGAGATCACCGGCACCAAGGATTTCCGCGGCGTCCAGGCCGCCGTCGGCGAGGTCATCGGCGCGCGCAACACGATTGCGGCGCTTGCCGACACGATGGCGCGCAACGCCACGCCCTGGCACGGTTATGTGCTTCCCGATGTCGAAGCGGCGCTTTCCTATCGCGCGATCGGCGGCGACACCTATTCGCGGGTCCGCAACCTCATCTACAAGACGGTCGGCAGCGCGCTCATCTATCTTCCGTCCTCGACGCAGGATCTGCTCGACCCCACGGTCCGGCCGTACCTCGACAAATATGTCCGCGGCTCGAACGGCATCGACTCGGAACAGAGGGTCAAGACGCTCAAATTGCTGTGGGATGCGGTCGGCAGCGAATTCGCCTCCCGCCATGAGCTGTACGAGATCAATTATGCCGGCAGCTACGAGGCGAGCCAGATCGAGCCGCTGAACGCCGCGCGCGGCATGGGGCGCGCGGCCGAATATCTCGCGATGGTGGACGCCTGCATGGCCGAATATGACCTCAACGGCTGGACCGCGCCCGATCTGATCGGTTCCGGCGACGTCAATGTGCGCAAGAAGCCTCGCAATGGCTGAGGCAGCGGCGGTACGAGGCGATCGAAGCCTTGCCGACGACGAGCGCCACCGCTTCAGGCAGGTTCTCGGGCGTTTCGCGAGCGGCGTCACGATCGTCACGGCGAAGTGCGACGGCGAGGTGCGGGGCATGACGGCAAGCGCCTTCATGTCGGGCTCGCTCGTTCCGCCGCTCGTCGTCATCTCGATCGGGCGAAGTGCCAATTTGCACGATTTGATCGCGCGCAGCGGCGCGTTCGGCATCAGCATCCTCGGTGAGGATCAGGAAGCCCATAGCCGCCACTTCGCCGGCCAGCCGGGGCTGGCGCCCGATCGATTGTTCGAGGAGCATGGTGATTTTCCGCTGGTCGCCGGCGCCTTGGCGGGACTCGTCGCCGAGGTCGAGGACACGCATGCCTGCGGCGATCATAGCCTGTTCGTCGGCAGGGTCCGCCACCTTCAGGCACGCGACGGCGAACCGCTGCTTCATTTCCTCGGCGGCTATCGGCGGTTTGCCGACGGCACGGGATAGCTGCGGTTCGAGCGCGACCCGTGATCATGGAGGGTTGATCATTGGATGAAGCCGTAGGGGCTTTACTCAGCGTGCGATTTAGCATTTGGTGAAGGTGAGTCACGATTCATCAAAAGTGAAACCCTTGCACAGCACCCCCCGAAAATCGAAAATCATTCGGCCCAACGGCTTGGCGGATGCCCCTCCGGCAAACGATTCCGCAAGCGCAGACAGCCGTTACGTCGATGGGCAGTTCGATATTCCCGACATTCGCGACCTTGCCGCGCACCTGCGCTTTTCGCCGAACACCGGCCGGATCTGGCTCGACGACAATCGCATGCTGCTGATGCACAGCCGCTCGCTCGGGGCGCTGCGCCAGGAACTCGTCGAGACGGTGGGCCTGTCCGCGGCGCGCGCGCTGATGATGCGGATGGGCTATGCCTCGGGCGCCCAGGACGCGGAGATGGCGAATAAGGTCCGCGGCGGCTCGTTCAACGATTTCTTCCTGGCGGGGCCGCAGCTGCATGCGCTCGAAGGGCTGGTCCGCGTCGAGGTCGTCCAGATCAAGGCCGATGTCGCGTCCGGGCAATTCTTCGCCGATTGCCTGTGGCACGACAGTTGCGAGGACGAGGTCCATATCGCCGCTTATGGCATCGGCAGCGAGCCGGCCTGCTGGATGCAGATCGGCTACGCCTCGGGCTATACGTCGGTGTTCATGGGCCGGCCGATCCTCTACCGCGAGATCGAATGTCGCTCGACCGGCCAGGACGTCTGCCGGATCATCGGCAAGCCGGTTTCCGAATGGGGCGACGAGGCGAGGGACGATCTGCGCCATCTCCAGCCGCAATCGTTCGTCAATCAGGACAGGCTGTCGGTGTCGCGCGCGCCGGTCGCGCGGCCGGTCGCGCCGGCAGATCGGAAGAGCG
>JAQGLH010000104.1 GCA_028293005.1 Alphaproteobacteria bacterium | reverse complement strand
GGCGACCGGGCGACGACGTCCGTCGATCGAGACTCATCCGCAATTCCACCTCAAATTGCTCCTCGACAGAATCGGCGTCGCACGCGGCGAGGTCGAGCGCTGGCGCCAAGGTAGTGTGGGGAGCGGGGGCCGCGATGCGCCCGCAGTGCGCAGCCGCGCGATCTCGCACGCGATGGCGCCCGCGCTGTTCACTTCGAAGTGGCAGGCGCTGCGGCCCGCCGAGCGGCGCTTGAGCGGCGTCCGCGCGCTCGAGGCCGCCGATCCCGCGCAGGAAGCCCAGGCGATCGCCATTGCGATGCGCGAGGCGCTCGAACAATCAGGGCGGACGGCGGCGCTGGTCACGCCGGATCGCACGCTCGCGCGCCGCGTTTCCGCGCATCTCAAGCGCTGGGGAATCGAAGCGGACGACAGCGCAGGACGTCCGCTCTCCGCCACTCCGCCTGGGACGCTCGTGCTCGCGCTGGCGGCGGCGGCGGTCGAAAGCTTCGCGCCTGTCCCGTTGCTCGCCTTGCTCAAGCATCCGCTGGTGAGGAAGGGGGAGGCGAGGCTCGCCTGGCTGGACGGCGCACGCGCTCTCGATCTCGCGTTGCGTGGTCCACGGCCGTCGGGCGGCCTCGACGGCCTCAGCGCTTATTTGGCCGAAAGCGGCGGCCGCGACGGCGACCTCCGTCGGCGCGCCGCCTCGTGGTGGACCGACGCTGCGCCCTTGCTCGCGCCGCTCGAGCAGGCATTTCGAAGCCCGCGTCCGAGCATGAGCAGCCTGATCGCCGCGCTGCGCGAGGCGGTGTCGGCGCTTGCCGGCGACGACGCCTGGGCAGGGCCGGCGGGGCGCTGCGCGGCAGACCTGTTCGCCTCGCTCGAGCCCGTGGTCGAGCACGGGCCGGCGCGAATCGAAGCTGATAATCTGCCCCCACTTCTCGAGCAGTTGATGGCATCGGTGGCGGTTCGGCCGCCTTACGGCCAGCACCCGCGCCTGTTCATCTGGGGTCTGCTCGAGGCGCGCCTCCAGCATGCCGACCTGATGATCCTGGGCGGGCTCAACGAAGGCGCCTGGCCGGCGCTTCCGACGCCGGATCCGTGGCTCGCGCCGCGCATTCGCCATGATCTCGGCCTGCCTGGTCTCGAGCGCCGCATCGGCCTTGCCGCGCATGATTTCGCAACCGCCCTGGGCGGGCGCGACGTGCTGGTGACTCGCGCGCGGCGCGACGGCCGCGCGCCGGCGATCGCGTCGCGCTTCTGGCTGAGGCTCGAGGCGATGACCGGGGGCCTCACCCGGGCTCCGCGCCATCGGGCGTGGGCGCAAGCGCTCGATCAGCCCGCTGAATATTTGCCGGCGCCGCGGCCGGCGCCGGCGCCCGATCAAACGCTTCGCCCGACGCGCATCTCGGTCACCGAGGTCGATCGGCTCAAGGCCGATCCGTTCGCTTTCTATGCCCGCAAGATGCTCGCGCTGGCCGCGCTCGACGTCATCGACGCCGATCCGAGCCCGGCTTGGCGGGGAACCGCCGTGCACGAAGTGCTCGAGGTCTGGATGGAAGAGGACAATTGCGATCCTGCCAAGCTCCGCCCTCGCGCCGAGGCGCTGCTCGCACGCAGCAGCGCGCATCCTTTGATGCGTGCGTTGTGGCAGCCGCGGCTGCTCGAGGCGATCGACTGGATCGCCGAAGAAGTCGAGAAAAACGCCGCCGGCGGCCGAAATCCGCTCAAGGCCGAGGCGCAGGGAAAATGCGCGATCGACGGCGTCTCGCTCTATGGCCGTGCCGACCGCATCGACCGGCTCGCCGATGGCGGGCTTGCAATCATCGATTACAAGACCGGCCGCGCGCCGAGCGGCAAGGCCGTCCACGACGGCTATGCGATGCAGCTCGGGCTGCTTGGCCTGATCGCCGAGCATGGAGGTTTCGACGGCGTCGAAGGCCCGCCCGCGGCGTTCGAATATTGGTCCCTCGCCAAGGACAAGGGCAAGCTCGGCTACGTCGCCAGCCCCACCGGCGGACGCAGCGGCATCGATCCGGGCGAGTTCACCACGCTCGCGGCGCGCAATTTCATCGCCGCCGCGCGCTTATGGCTGACCGGCGACGCGCCGTTCACTGCCAAGCTCCATCCGGCTTATGCGCCCTATGAGGAATATGACCAGCTGATGCGGCTGGACGAATGGTACGGCAGGGAAGCGGAGGGCGGCTGAGGTCCTCATTCCTCGGCTCCATCTCGAGGGAAAGGAAACCGCGAAGCGGTCGGCGGCTTATTAGAAGACGGCCCCTTCACCCCCCATTTCGGGTGGCCCCCTCGCCGAAAACCGGGGGAGGAACGTCGGATTTCAGTAATCCGCCGCGAGCAGCCCCTCGATGACATGGTGCTGCTTCACGGTGCGAAGTTCGTCGACCAGCCGATAGGTGAGGTGGTTGAGCATTTCCGGCGGCACGCTTTGCGCATAAGCGCGGGTGATCTGGAGATCATGATGATTGGCGTTGGTGCCGTCGGGGGCGTCGGCGCCGACCACCAGCACCGGCCTCGCCTGATCGGAGCGGTTGGCGGTGCCGCGGTGGATGGTGAGCGCCGAACGCGCCGAAATGTCGCCCATCTGCGGCATCTTCTGGACCGCACGCTCTCTGTAGCGCGGGTAGAGCGCCTTCGGCGGAAACATGCCGTCGGGAGTGTCCAACAGATCGTCCCATTGCGTGCCGAGCGCGATCTCGAGCGGGCCCATCTCGACGATCGTGTCGACCGCTGTCAGGTTGAACGCCAGCGAGTTCAGTCGCCGCCCGACTAGGGTCGCGACGGGCGAGGCGAAGTCGCGGTGCCATGGCTGGTCCTGTGCGCCCGGGAAGGGGATGTCGAAGCCGACCTCGACCACTTTGTAATCGGGTCCGAGCACCGCCTTGCAGACGGCGACGAACCACGGGTGGGTGACGATATCGACGAGGCCGCGGATACGCTCGGGATGGACCTCCACATAATAACGTTCCGGGCCGCGGGGCAGCGCGCTTCCAGGGTTGGCGATCGCTTCCGCGAACAACATCTCGATGTCCTCGCGCATCCGGGCGGTCCATTCGCGGCTGAACGCGCGCTTGAGCGCGATGATGCCGTCGCCGTAAAGACCGCCCATGATCGCGGCCGGATCCATATTCGGGTCGTTCACATCGCTCGTCATCGCGTTCGATCTCGTATCGCCATGGCCCAGATAGACTTATCTTGTTGATTGCGAGAAGGCTCTCCATTCGATGCAAGCCGCCGGATCCGATTCAGTTCCGCACTTCTTCAGCATCGCGGGCCCGAGCGCGCATGGCGAAGGCCGCAGTTTCGGGATCAGCGGTCCGGATCCGCGCTCCGGGATGCCGATTGAGAAAACATATTCGCTGTCCGGTTCTGGACAGCAGGATTATCTCGACCTGTTTGCCGCCGTCGCGCGCGATTTCGGGACGCGTACGCCGCGCAATCGCCATGGCGAGGCGGCGCCTGCATCCGTTTTGCCGTGCCGGCCTCTGCTGACCGCCAATATCTCGCCCGATATCCTCTATGGCTACGGCGATCCGGCGGTGCTCCGCGTCGAGGTGAACGGAGCCATCGTTTATTATCTGGTGGTCACGTCCAACGACGCCCCCAACGCCTTCCCGCTCCTGCGGTCGACCGACCTCGAGCATTGGCGGATGACCGGCTTCGTCTTTCCCGAAGGGCGCTGGCCAGGCTGGATGGCGCAAGGTGCGGGAACGAGCGATTGCTGGGCGCCGGAGCTGCACCGCGTCGGAGCCGATTACCTCCTCTGCTTTTCCGCCCGCGCGAAGGACGGATCGCTGGCGATCGCGATCGCAACCTCGTCGCACCCGGGAGGACCCTATAGCTTTTCGGACGAGCCGCTGTTGGCCGGCGGCGTGATCGATCCGAACATCTTCGTCGATGCCGACGGATCGGCGCTGCTGCTGTGGAAGGAGGACAGCAACGACCGCTGGCCGGCATTGCTCGCCGCGCTGCTGCACGAGGAACCCAGTGTCGCGCTTGCCCTGTTCGACGATTTCGCGGACCGGCGTACCGCGGCGCTCGCTGGCGCGCTGTGGCCGACGGCGCGTGAACTCGAGCCAATGGAGCGTTTCTTCGCGCTGCAGCCCCTGATCGAGGCGGCGGTCGATGATTTCTCGGGCCTGCGCGAAAGGCTGGCGCGGCTCGGCCCGCACAGGGGCGGGGCGATCCTCGATGCGATGCGCACGCCGATCTTCGCGCAGCCTTTGTCGCCGGACGGCCAGTCGCTCACCGGTTCGCCGCAGGTCATCCTGGTCAACGATCTTGCCTGGGAAGGGCATCTGATCGAGGGGCCGTGGCTGATGCGCCACGGCAGCCGTTACTACCTCTTCTATTCGGGCAACGATTTCTCGACCGCCGATTACGGCATCGGCGTTGCGGTCGCTTCGTCGCCGCTCGGACCGTTTCTCAAGATGGAGCGGCCGATCCTGCGTTCGTCGTGCGACTGGGCTGGCCCCGGCCATCCTTCGGCGGCGCTTGGTCCGGACGGCGTGCCGCGCCTGTTCTTCCATGCCTTCGTGCCCGGCCAAGCCGGTTATAAGGCATTCCGCGCCTTGCTCTCCACCCGCTTGGCGTTCCGTCCCGACGGCGTCGATTTGCTTGGCTAGCGCCGCGGGCGGGCACGCGTTATCGTAGCCGAAACGCCGGAACAGGCGCGTGGAAGCGAGCGTTTCACCCCTGAAACCAGATGTGGAGGCTGTCGATGAGCGATCGGGATCGCGAAGGCGCGGTGGAGAAAGAGACTGTCATCGTCGAGCGCGGCAGCGGCGGTGGCATCATTGCCGCTATCGCGTTGCTGATCGCGGTCGTGGCCGTGCTCCATTATTTTGGGATGCTGCCCTTCTAGGCTCCCAGTTTCGAGACAGGCTATTTGTCCCGGTCGCTCACCTTGCGGCCGGCGTAGAGTAACGCCGCGACAATCGCTGCTGACCCGATTCCGAACGCGACCCGCGTCGCCAATTTCTTGTTCCGCTTCGGATCGCTCTCCTTGCCGTCGGCATCATGTGCACCGCTGTCGCTCGCGGCGCTTGCCTGCGCGGTCCGGGTCTCTGCGCTGCTGGCGTTGCTGTCGTCGGACGGTGGCTTTCGAGCGGGCATCTTTCTCTTCCATGCTTTTGTGACAGGCTGAAGCGGCTTCGCCGGCTGCTCCGCCGTTTAAAGAGCCAAGCATCCCATTCCAAGCGCTTACTGGTCCCAGCGCTTACTGGTCCAAGCGTTTGTTGGGCAAGCTCGTTCCCGCGGCGGCGTCCTGGTGTCACGCCAATCGATCACACCAACAACGCAACCTTGCTCGGCCGTTGCCCGATCGAGCGGTAGACGCGCGGTCCGAGGTCGAGGCGGAAGGGACCCATCTTGCCCTCGGGCGCTTCCGGCTCGCGCCCGACGAGGTAGGACATCGCGGTCTGGCCGGAGCGGCCGTTGCCCCATTCGTAAAGGACGTTGATCGCCACCATCGGGATGAACAGGCGCCGTCCCTGAACGTTGATCTCGCGCACGTCCTGGCTGCTCATCGAGACGGCACTGCGCAGTCGCGCGCCCTTTCGCGGCGGGATCGCGACCACCTTCGAAACCGACGGGCCGCCGTCGATCGGCTGGCGGAAGAAGTCGCTGATCTGCTCATCCTGGTCGGCGCCGGCGTTGAACATCCGCGCCTGCACGCGCACGTTGCTCGCGACCATGTTGCCGACATTGCTGACCAGCAAGTCATATTGCACGACCGCCTCGGTGTCCGTCGCCGCCGCGCGATCGGGGACGAATTCCAGGTTCAGCCACGGCCGGATCGCGACGCCGACCACCCCGCCGGATGCGGCCGGTGCTGGGGCGGCGGCAGGGGGTGGCGCCGGTGCCGGTGCCGGTGGCGGTGCGGGAGCAGGCCTCAGCAATGTGCTGACCACCGGTCCGGACGGCTGCCGGGTCGCCGGCGCTTCCGGCGTTGGTGTCGGGGAGCGTGCGGCGGCTGGCGCCGGAGCTAGTGCCGGGGCAGGTGCCGGGGCGGGTGCCGGAGCAGGTGGTGGCGCGATCTCGGCTTCGGCATCGGCCGGCGCCGCTTCGTCATAATATAGCTCCTGCGCTTCCTGCTCCGGGTCGGCGCGAAGCTTGCGTACGACGAACAGGCCCACCGCGGCCGTCGCCACGACCGCAAGCAATACCCAAAGCCACGGGAACGCGCCGCTGGGCTCCGCCGCCTTGTAGCCCGGGGCCGGCGGCGCCGCTGGCGGCGTGATCGCCGGCGTGCCGCTGTCGTTCGACCCGGCGAGTGGGGCCTCGTCGAGCGGTGCAGCCGTCACCTGCTCTTGCTGTGCCCGCTCTGGCTGAGCCGGCGCATTGCGCGCGCGCGCGGGTCGGGCCTCTGCCGGGGCGGACGCGGCCGCTTGGGGGGCGGTTTCGGACGATGCCGCCGGCGCCTCGGCGGCCGGGGCAGCGCTACCCGGAGCGACTACGGGTGGCGGCGGCGTGGCGGGGGCCGGAACTTGTGGAGTGGCTGGCGGAGCAGCCGGCGGAGCCTCTTGGGGCGCCGCCGTGGTCGTCGTTCCGGGAAGCTGGAAGCCGCGCAGCTGCGGCGGCCCGATCGTCACGTTGTCCTGACTCTGATTCTGATCCTGGGCCTGCAGTCCCGCCGGAAGCCCAAGCGCAAGCATCGCGCCGCCCAGCGCGGTCAAGGCCAGCTTCCCATATCGTGCATTCATCGGCCTTAGCCATCCTTCCAATCTCAGCCCCTGTCCGGACCAAGCCTCTATAACGCCGCCTGCCATAGCGACACGGCAGGGCGCGAGAGAAGGCCGAAAGCGGGATCGTCTGCGCCGAAGCGGGTCCCAGTTCCGGCGGCCCGTTGATTATCTCACGTGCAGTCTTTGCGCCGCAACACAAATTTCGTATGAAGCCGCCGTCCACGTCGCGGTAAGAACATCAAGGGGATCTGGTTTTATGCTCAAGAAATTTGTCGCGGCTGCTGCCTCGATCGCGCTCGCCGCGGCGCCAGCC
>JAQGLH010000326.1 GCA_028293005.1 Alphaproteobacteria bacterium | reverse complement strand
GTCATGATCGAGCGGGCATCGGGCGGCGTCACCCGCTCCAGACGTTGGCGAGATGACGTGGAAAGCGCCATGGCATGATGAAGATGGCGTCGATCCGCACGTCGTCGTTGGCACGCATGAACCGCGGCGCGAGCGCCTCGGCTGCCGCCGCGACACGGCGCAGCCGATAGTGATCGAGCGCGAAAGCGGCGGTGGCGGCGCTGGCGCGCGCCTTGACCTCGATGAACGCCAAGGTCCGGCCACGGCGGGCGACGAGATCGACCTCGCCGACCGGAGTGCGCATCCGCCGGCCGAGGATCGTCCATCCCTTGAGCTGCAGCCACAGCGCGGCGAACGCCTCGGCATGCCTGCCGCCGCGCTCGGAGCGCCTGCGGTTCATTCGAACCGGTTCATTTCCGCTGCTTTGGGCAAGCTCATTTCTCCGGCCCGCTGAGCATCAGAGCGCGTTCGTAGACACGCCGGCGCGGAAGCCCGAGCGTTGCCGCCACCTCCGCCGCGGCGCGCGAGACGGGGAGACGGCTCATCGCTTCGGCCAAAGCCGCGTCGATGCTGTTCTCGTCGGCCGGCTCGGCGGGCGCGGGCGGGCCGACGACGATGACGATCTCGCCCTTCGGCGGCTGCTCGGCGTAGCGCTCGGCGAGGACGCTCAGCCGCTCGGTGACGCTCTCCTCGAACTTCTTGCTGATCTCGCGGACGACCGCTGCTTCGCGGTCGCCGAGTCCGTCGCGAAGCGCGCTCAAGGTGGCGGCGAGCCGCGGCCCGCTTTCGTAGAGCACGAGCGTTGCCTTGATCGCCGCGACCTCGGCGATTGCCGTGGCGCGCGCCCCGGCCTTGGCCGGCAGGAAGCCGAGGAACAGGAAACGGTCGGTGGGAAGCCCCGCCAATGTGAGCGCCGCGACCGCCGCGCAGGGGCCAGCGACCGTGGTGACATGGCGGCCGGCGGCGCGTGCGTCGCGCACCAATTTATATCCCGGGTCCGAGATCAGCGGCGTGCCAGCGTCGGACACCAAGGCGATGGCCTTGTCGGCCATGTCGGCGACGAGTCCGGGCCGGACGCGGTCGGCATTGTGATCGTGATAGGGGGTCATCGGACGCTTGACCCCGATATGCGCAAGCAGCTTGGCTGTGACCCTGCTGTCCTCGACCGCGAGCAGGTCTGCCCCGGCAAGCACCGACGCCGCATGCGGGCTGAGATCGGAGAGATTGCCGATCGGCGTCGCGACGATATAGAGACCCGGTAATAATCTATCGCTCATAGGATTCCGGTCATGGCAGAGCAGTCGTATCACCCGCAAGCGCGGCGGTCATTCCTGACACTCGCAGGAGCTGGCCTCCTCTCGATTGCGCTCGCCGGTTGTCAGGTCGTGCCGAGCCGCCCGGGACCGCCGCCGCCGCCCGAGCAGACCGGCCCCGTGCGTCCGCCACAGTCGCCGAATCTTCCGCCGGACGAGACCCGCAACAGAGTCGCGGTGCTTGCGCCGCTGTCGGGCGTCAATGCCGGAGTCGGCCAGTCGATCGCCAATGCCGCCAACCTCGCTTTGCTCGACACCGGCGGCCAGCGGATTCGGATCACCGTCTACGATACCGCCAAGGCGGGTGCCCTCGCGGCAGCGAATGAAGCGCTCGCCGACGGCAACGGTCTGTTTCTCGGTCCGCTGCTCGCCGAGGATGCGCGCGCGATCGCGCCTGTCGCGCGCAGCCGCGGCGTTCCGGTCATCGCTTTCTCGAACGACAGCAGCGTGGCCGGCAACGGCGTGTACCTTATGGGTTTCACGCCGGCGCAATCGATCGCCAGAGTGGTGAGTTTCGCGAAGGACAAAGGCGTGCAGCGCTTCGCCGGCCTGATGCCGCAGGGCGTTTATGGACGGCGTGCCTCGCAGGCGATGATCGACGCGGTCGAACGGAGCGGCGGCCGCATGGTCGCGATGCAGGAATTCGCGCGCACGCCCGAGGGGATGCGTGCGGCAGTCGCCGGCCTCAACGGGCAGGGCGCTTATGATGCCGTGCTGATCGCCGACAGCGGCAAGACGGCCGCCGCGGTCGCGGCACTGGTTCGCAGCGGCCCATCGGGTCGCGCGCGCGTGCTCGGGACCGAGCTGTGGTCGACCGAGGCCGGATTTGCGCAGCTTCCGGCGCTCCGCGGCGCCTGGTTCGCCAGCGCCTCCGACGCGATGTTCAACCAGCTCAAGACCCGCTATCGCGCGCGCTACGGAAAGACGCCATATCGGCTGGCCAGCCTCGGCTACGACGCGGTGCTGCTTGCGGTCCGCGTCGCCGCCGATTGGCGGATCGGATGGCCATTTCCGGAGCGCGCCTTGCTAGATCAGAGCGGCTTCACCGGGGTTGACGGTGCGTTCCGCTTCAGGCCCAACGGCGTTGCCGAACGCGCGCTGCAGGTTCAGCAGATCGACCCGGCAGGCCCGACCGTGGTGTCGCCCGCGCCGCGTGGTTTCTCGGATTAACGGCTCCGGATGGCGGCCGCTGGCGCCGATCTCGCATAAGCGGAACGATCACGCACCCAAAGTGACGATCTCGGCGAGGATCGCGTCGAGCAGCAAGCTTCCCTTGCCGGTGACTCGTAGCGTGGGGCCTTCGCGACAGAGCAATTCCTGCCGTTGCAGCCGCGCGACTGCACGCTCGTCGACCAGCGCCTCGACCGGCCTGCCGCTCAGCCGCGCGATCCGCTCGAGGTCGACGCCTTCGCGCAGCCGGAGGCCCATCAGCAGCGCCTCGACGCCTTGGTCGGCTCCGGCGAGCGGCTGCTCGACCACGATCCCGTGGCCGTTTCGCTCCAACGCCGCGAGCCAGTTCTCGGGTTTCTTGTGGCGCTGGGTGAGCGCGTCGCTGCGCCGGCCATGGGCGCCGGGGCCGATGCCGCAATAATTCTGGTATCGCCAATAAGCGAGATTGTGGCGGCTTTCCTCGCCCGGCCGGGCATGGTTGGAGGTTTCATAGGCCGGAAGCCCTGTTTGCTCGGTCATCGCCTGCGTCAGCTCATACAGAGCGGCCGCGTGATCGGGGTCGGTCTCGGCCAGTTCACCCTTGGCGGCGAGCGCCGCGAAGCGTGTGCCGGGCTCGATCGTCAATTGGTAGAGCGACAGATGGCCGGTCCCGAATGCAAGCGCTCGCGCCAGCTCTGCCCGCCACGCGTGCTCCTTCTGGCCGGGCAGCGCGTAGATGAGGTCGAAGCTCACCCGCGCGAACAGCCTTTGTGCGGTCTCGAGCGCCGCGAGCGCCTCGCCGACATCATGCGCGCGGCCGAGGAAGCGCAATGCGCGATCGTCGAGCGACTGGAGGCCGAGCGAGATGCGGTTGACCCCGGCGTGCGCGAGATCGGCAAAGCGCGCCGCCTCGACCGACGAGGGATTGGCCTCGAGCGTGATCTCGACATCGTCGGCCAGGCCCCAATGGGCCTCGGCCGCCTCGATCAGCGCCGCGACCGTCGCCGGCGGCATCAGCGAGGGAGTGCCGCCGCCGAAGAAGATCGAGCCGAGCTTGCGGCTGGGTTCGCGCGCCGCTTCGTGCGCGAGGTCGGTGAGCAGGGCATCACGCCATTGTTGCTGGTCGACCGCGGCGCGGACGTGGCTGTTGAAATCGCAATAGGGACATTTGGAGACGCAGAAGGGCCAGTGAATGTAGAGCGCGAGCGGTTCCCGCTGCGCGCCTGGCGCTTCGCCGCCCTTTGCGGCAGCGGGCTTGGGCCCCGGACGCGCCTCGCTGGCGACCAGGATCGTCACCGCACCAACGCGGCCACCAGCTTGCGGAAGGCATCGGCGCGGTGGCTCATCGCATGTTTGGCCGTCGGGTCCATTTCGCCGAAGGTCTGATCATGGCCGATCGGCTGGAACATCGCATCATAGCCGAAGCCCTTGTCGCCGCGCGGCGGCCAGACGAGCTGGCCATCGACGCGGCCTTCGAAGCTCTCGCATTGGCCATCGTTGGGCCAGCAGACGGCGAGCGCGCAGACGAAATGCGCATCGCGCCCGGCCTCGGGTCCCTTGGCGAGCACTTCTTCCCAGATACGCTCCATGCCGACCCGGAAATCCCGGTCAGGCCCCGCCCAGCGCGCCGAGTGGATGCCGGGCCGCCCCTCGAGCGCATCGACGCACAGGCCGCTGTCGTCGGCGAGCGCGGGCAAGCCGGCGAGATCCGCGGCGAGGCGCGCCTTGAGGTCGGCATTGTCCACGAAGCTGGTGCCGGTCTCCTCCGGCTCAGGCAGGTCGAGCGCCGCCGCCGACACCGGCTCGATCCCAAACGGGCCAAGCAGCGCAGTGATCTCGCGGACCTTGCCCTCATTGTGGCTGGCGATGACGAGCTTGCCGGGCGTGAGGCGGCGCATCATCGACCGGTCGCCTTGGCCTGCGCCGCGAAGATCTCCGCGCAGCCGATACGGGCGAGACGAAGCAGGCGCAGCAAGCCTTCCTCGTCATAGCTCTCCCCCTCGGCGGTGACTTGTGCCTCGACGATGTTGCCGTTCTCGGTGAGGACGAAATTGCCGTCGGCGCCGGCGGTCGAATCCTCCTCATAGTCGAGGTCGAGCACGGCGGCCCCGCCATGGATGCCGCAGCTGACCGCGGCGACCTTCTGAACCATCGGGTCGGTGGCGATCAGCTCGCGCGCGATCAGCCCGTCGATCGCGATGCGCAACGCGACCCAGGCGCCCGATATCGCCGCGGTGCGCGTGCCGCCATCCGCCTGGATGACGTCGCAATCGAGCGTGATCTGCCGTTCGCCGAGCGCTTCGAGATCGACCACCGCGCGCAGCGAGCGGCCGATCAGGCGCTGGATTTCCTGCGTGCGGCCGGATTGCTTGCCGCGCGCCGCCTCGCGCGATCCGCGGGTGTGGGTCGCGCGCGGCAGCATGCCATATTCGGCGGTCACCCAGCCCTTGCCCTTGCCGCGCAGCCAGGAAGGGAGCGACGTCTCGACCGAGGCGGTGCACAGCACGCGCGTGTCGCCGAAGCCGATCAGGCAGCTCCCCTCGGCGTGGCGGGAGAAGCCCGCTTCCATCGTGATTGGTCGCATCTGATCGGGGGCGCGGCCGGATGGGCGCATCAACTTACTCCTGCAATGTGCGGCGGCTTTAGACAGTGGCCCGGTGGCGGTCCAGCCCAAGGCCGTCCACCCGGCTTCGGCCGCTTGACCTCGACCGCGGGCCGTCCGAAGGCTGACGAATGGCACCGAAAGCTTCTGCTTTGCTGCTGGGCGCGGCGGCGCTGCTCGGCGGATGCGCGATCATCCCGCGCCCGGAAGGAGCGGTTCGGGACCGGCCGCCGGCGCTGAAGTCGATCAGCTATGAAAGCGGCGCGTGCAGCACCCTCTGCCCGGTCTATCGGGTTACGGTCACTGCCGACGGCAAAGGCCTGTTCGAGGGACTGCGCTACACCGCGGCACTTGGCCGGCATCGGTTCGCGGTCTCGCCCGGCGTGTTCGCGGCCTTCGCCGCCCAGCTCGAGCCGGTCCGGCCGACGGAAGCGCTTTCCCCCTATGACAGCCGCCGCGGCTGCGAGACCAGGACGGAGGGACTTCCGGCGGTGGAGATCGGCTGGCGCGGAACGCGCGGGCTGCGCCAGACCTTGCTCTACGATTTCGGCTGCAACCCGGAACGCAACCGCAGCCTCTCCGATCAGATCGGGCAGGCTCCGTCGCTGCTCCCCATCGCAGCGCTGATCGGGCCTCTTCCCTAAAGCTGGCCGGCCTCTTCCCTAAAGCTGGAGCGCGTGAACGGGCCAGCCGAGGCGAGACTCGGGCGAGCCCTGTTGAGTGGCGGGGAGCACGCGTCTACATAGCGGGCGATGGACAGCACCCCGGTCACAGAAATTACCGAACGCGCGCGTGACGTTTTCCGGCTGGTGGTCGAAAGCTATCTCAACTCGGGCACGCCCGTCGGCTCGCGGACCGTCTCCAGGCTGCCCGGAATCAATCTCTCTCCCGCGTCGATCCGCAACGTCATGCAGGATCTCGAGGAACTGGGGCTGCTCAGCCATCCGCACA
>JAQGLH010000291.1 GCA_028293005.1 Alphaproteobacteria bacterium | reverse complement strand
CTGCGGCCAACGATCGCACCCCACGGCGGCGTGATTCCAGCCTATTCGTTATATATAGTCGGTGAACGAAGGCACCGGCAGCGACCGGGAAAGTAAGGGCGCGTGCAACAGCGAAAGCGGCCCATTGATGTCTCCTAGAAGAAACGACCAGGGGACAGGATAGCCGTCGTACGCGTGCCCCTCCAGGCCTCCGAGCCGGTCACGCGGATGCGCAGGCGGATTGCCCTTGAGCTTCGGCATCAACATGTCGAGGCGGCGTTCGACCTCGCGAAGCCAAATCCGCGCGTATCGGGTGCCTGGCTTGAAATAAAACGCGCCATTGCCGATCATCCAAGGATAGAAACCCCGCATCGCATGCGTAACGAGCTTGGCGCAGATTGGCGGGACGGCGTGGGAGAGGACATAGGTTCTACGTTCAATCGCATTGTCCTGGAGCCACACCGTGCCCCCTTTGATCTCGCGATAGCCGGCCCCGATCAGCCAGCGAGAGCGCGACAGCCGCTCAACCGCCGGAAGCCAGGACCCCGTCTGCCTCTTGATGTCCGCATACCCTCCTCCATGGTGATACATGAAATAGGGCCTCAAATAATCGGATCGGTGGACTGGGCTCAGATATTGATAGGCAGGGTGAAGGGGACGTTCCGATACGACCCATCGATGGAGACTTTCCGGAGTCACGAGGATTGGCTCGAGCCCGGTCGTATCGAAGCCATTCCAGTTTCGGACACGAGCCGGCGGCATCGCATTCTCGCCGGTCCAGAAACCGAAGATGTGATAGGGGAGCGGCACGGCGATTGCGTAGCCAGCGGCCCGGCGTTGTTCAAGACGATCCATGCAACCGCCACACCTGGCTCCGGTGACCCCCGGCGCGGGAATTTCGACCGCCGGTTGCAGTCCGCCTTGGCGGCTCTACAAGGTCGCTTTCCCCTTGTCGCTGCGCGGCTTGCGCCGGCGACGCTCAGACCGGATGTGTTTCGAATGTGCGGATTGGCAGGGATATTGGGCGCCGGATCGCGCAATCCCGACCTGCTCCAGGAAATGGCCGGCTCGCTCGCGCATCGCGGGCCCGACGACCAGGGCATCTGGCGTGACGATGAGGCGGGCATAGGCTTCGCCCATCGTCGTCTCGCGATCGTCGATCTGTCGCCGATGGGCCATCAGCCGATGAAGTCCGGCGACGAGCGCCTCGTGCTCGCGTTCAACGGTGAGATCTACAATCACCAGGCGCTTCGGGCGATGCTCGAGGCCGAGCGCCAGGTCGCGTGGCGCGGCCATAGCGACACCGAAACGCTGATCGAGGCGATCGCGGCTTGGGGGCTGGAGAAGGCGCTTCAGCGCGCGGTCGGCATGTTCGCGCTCGCGCTCTGGGATCGCCGGACGCGCACGCTGCAGCTGGCCCGCGACCGCTTTGGCGAGAAGCCGCTCTATTATGGCTGGGTCGGCGGCGACTTCGTGTTCGCCTCCGAGCTCAAGGCGCTGCGCAAGCATCCCCGCTTCGACAACGAAATCGACCGGCGCGCGCTACGGCTCCTCGCGGCTCGTGCCTATATCCCGGCGCCCTTCTCGATCTACGAGCGCATCTTCAAGCTCGAGCCCGGCTGTGTCCTGGCCGTGGATCGCGAGGCGCCGGAACAGCCGTCCTCTACGCCGACTGGCGAAGGCTCCGCGTCGGGGCCGCTGCGGCTGGAGCGTTACTGGTCATACCGGCAGGCGGTGACGGCGGGTGTCGCCAACCCCTTCACCGACGAGCGCGAGGCGCTCGAGCAGCTCGAAGCAGTACTCGCTCAATCGATCGACGGGCAGGCGGTGGCGGACGTGCCCGTCGGTGCGTTCCTGTCGGGCGGGATCGATTCGTCGACCGTGGTCGCACTCTACCAGGCGCATTCGCCCGGCCGCGTGAAGACCTTTTCGATCGGCTTCGAGGAGGCCGGCTTCGATGAAGCAGTCTATGCCAAGGAAGTCGCGCGGCACTTCGGCACCGAGCATCACGAACATTATGTGACGTCCCGCGAGGCCCAGCAGGTGATCCCTGCGCTGCCTGCCATGTTCGACGAGCCCTTCGCCGATTCGTCGCAGATACCAACGCACCTGGTGAGCGTGCTCGCGCGCGGCTTCGTGACGGTCGCGCTGTCCGGCGACGGCGGCGACGAACTGTTCGGCGGCTACAACCGCTACATCGCGACCAGCCGTCTTTGGGGGCATCTCCAGCGCCTGCCCCGGCCGCTGCGGGCCGCGCTGGGCGGAGGCATGGCGCTCGTCCCGCCCGCAGTCTGGAATGGCCTTGCCGCCGCGTCGGGCCGGAGGCCGGCTTTTTTCGGGACCAAGGTCCAGAAAATGGCTCGCACGATACGCGACTGCTCGACCCTCGACGACGTCGTCGCGACCTTCCTCGATGAATGGGCCGGCAAGCATTCGCCAGTGCTTCCCCACGCCGCGCCGCCCACCGAAGGGGGGTTCGACATGGACATCGGGCTGGGCGCGCCCGACGTCGCGCGAATGATGTATTGCGACGCCGTCTCCTCTTTGCCCGACGATATCTTGTGCAAGGTCGATCGCGCGGCGATGGCGGTGAGCCTCGAGACACGCGTCCCGTTCCTCGACCACCGCGTCGCCGAGCTCGCCGCACGCATCCCGCTCTCGATGAAGATCTCCAATGGCAACGGCAAGCTCATCTTGCGCCGTTTGCTCTACAAGCATGCTCCCGAGCGCCTGTTCGCCCGGCCGAAGGCCGGCTTTGCCGTCCCGGTCGGCGAATGGATCAAAGATCCGCTGCGTGACTGGGCCGAAGGGCTGATCGAGCCGGCACGCTTGAAGAACGACGGTTTCTTCGATCCCGACATGGTTCGGACGAGGTGGAATTCGCATCTCGCCGGTCAAAGGGATTCGACCCAGGCGCTGTGGACGGTGCTGATGTTCCAGGCCTGGCTCGCCGAGAACGGCTAGCCCTCCGGAATGGGACATCCGGGCGCGCCTGCCGGATGGCTTGATTGGCTTCCTGCACTGGCTTATCCGGGGTCAATGCAAGGCGGCGGCACAATCGAGGCGGAGGGGACCGATCGCCTTTCCGCCCTCGGTATCGCTGACTTTCGCGAACCGGCGCTCGACGACACCGCCGGCTTCTCGATCGAGGACGACCTCAGGATCGCTCGCCTGCTCGCTTACGCTTACGACCGATCGCGAACCTATAA
>JAQGLH010000276.1 GCA_028293005.1 Alphaproteobacteria bacterium | reverse complement strand
CGGTTCCGGCCGGCTGGCCTTCGTCGAAATCGATCATGTCACCAGCGCGGACGGCAACGTCGTCGTGCGCGAGCGGCAGACGATCGTCTACCGAGAGGCGGCGCCCGCAACCGCGACTGCAACCACGCCGGCAACCACCGGCGCGTCATCGCCACCCCCCGCCGCTGAGGCCGGACCCGACCTTTCGGGCTGGACGTGGCACCGGGACGTGACGCCATCGGAAGTGCTGCTTTTCCGCTATTCGGCACTGACCTTCAACAGCCACCGCATCCATTACGATTTGCCTTATGTGACCGCGGTCGAAGGATATCCGGGGCTGGTCGTCCAGGGCCCTTTGACCGCGAGCCTGTTGCTTGATCTGTGCGCGCGCCAGCTTGGCCCGGACGCGCTTGCTGGTTTCGCATTCCGCGCGCGCTCACCCGCTTTCGCCGGGCAACCGCTTCATCTGGTCGGGCGGCGCGACGGCAGCGAAGTCATGCTTGCCGCGCTTGGCCACGACGGCCGCACCATCATCACCGCGACGGCGAAGACGCGGTCGTGAACGTCTCTCACTGAAAGGATTGCCCATGGCGCTCGACCCCGAAACGCGGGATCAATTGATCGACACCATCCGCCGTTTCGTCAGCGAGCGGTTGAGGCCGCTCGAAGCGCGCATCGCCGAGGACGACGAGATCCCCGAGGAGGTGATCGACGAAATGCGACACCTCGGCCTGTTCGGCCTGTCGATCCCTGAGGAGTTCGGCGGACTCGGCCTCTCGATGGAGGACGAATGTCTGGTCGGAGTCGAGTTCGGCCGCACCAGCCCGGCGTTCCGCTCCACGTTCGGCACCAATGTCGGCATCGGCAGCCAGGGCCTGGTGATGTTCGGGACCGAAGAGCAAAAGCACCGCTGGCTCCCCGGCATCGCGAGCGGCGACATCATCACCAGCTTCGCGCTGACCGAACCCGAAGCGGGATCCGATTCCGCCGCGGTGCGGACGCGCGCGCGGCGCGATGGCGACGAATATGTCCTCGACGGGTCGAAGATCTACATCACCAATGCCGACAAGGCCGGCCTGTTCACGGTAATGGCGCGCACCAATCCGGATGAGAAGCGGGCGGCGGGCGTCAGCGCATTCCTGGTGCCCGGCAGTTCGCCGGGGCTCAGCGTCGGCCGGCCCGAGCGCAAGATGGGCCAGCAAGGCGCGCATATCTGCACGGTCACCTTCGATGGCGTGCGCGTGCCGGCCGCCAACCGGCTCGGCGAGGAAGGGAGCGGCTTCAAGCTGGCGATGCAGGTGCTCGACCGCGGCCGCTTGCACCTTTCGGCGTTATGCGTCGGCGTCGCCGAGCGGCTGATCGCCGACTGCGTCGCTTTTGCTTCGGAACGGCGCCAGTTCGACAAGCCGATCGCCGAGTTCCAGCTCGTCCAGGCCATGATCGCCGATTCCAAGACCGAGGCGCTCGCGGCCCGGGCATTGATGCTCGAGACCGCGCGCAAGCGCGACGCCGGAGAGAATGTCACGCTCGAGGCGGCGGCTTCGAAACTGTTCGCCTCCGAAATGGTCGGACGTGTCGCCGACCGCGCGGTGCAGATCTTCGGCGGCGCCGGTTATGTCGCCGACCATGGCATCGAGCGCTTCTACCGCGACGTGCGGATCTTCCGCATCTACGAAGGCACGTCGCAGATCCAGCAATTGGTGATCGCGCGCGAGACGCTCAAGCGCGGCGGCTAAGCGGCTCGGCACAGCGTTCCCGGTGAGCTTGTCGAACCGCATTCCTTCTTTGAATGCGGAAGAAGGAAAGGCCTTCGACAAGCTCGGGCCGAACGGTTAGGCAGAAGGACAAGAGGGGATGTCGCAGTTGGACGACAACATAATAGAGCAGCTCGCCGCGGAGCTTCACCGTGCGGAGCAAGAGCGCACGCAGATCGAGCAATTGTCGAAGCGCTATCCGGCGATGACGATCGACGACGGCTATCGCATCAGCCGCGCGTGGATGAAGATCAAGCACGCCGAAGGGCGCACCGTCCGCGGCAAGAAGATCGGCCTGACCTCGCGCGCGATGCAGCAGGCAGCCGGGATCACCGAGCCCGATTATGGCACGCTGCTCGACGACATGGTGTTCGCCGAGGGTGGCGACGTCCCGTTCGACCGCTTCATCACCCCCAAGGTCGAGGCCGAGCTTGCGTTCATCCTCGCCAAGCCGCTGCGCGGCCCTGGCGTCACCATTTTCGACGTGCTCGCCGCCACCGACCGGGTCGTGCCGGCGATCGAGATCATCGACACCCGCATCCAGGCGCTCGATCCCGAGACCGGATCGACGCGGCGGATCCAGGACACGATCTCGGACAACGCCGCCAATGCCGGCATCATCGTCGGCGGACGGCCGGTGAAGCCGGACGCGATCGACCTGCGCTGGCAGGGCGTGATGCTGTCGCGCAACGGCATAATCGAGGAGACCGGCCTGGCGGCGGGGGTGATCAACCATCCCGCCAACGGCGTCGCCTGGCTCGCGAACAAGCTCGCGCCGTGGGGCGAGCAGCTCGAACCCGGCGAGATCGTGCTCGGCGGATCGTTCGTCAGGCCGGTGCTGGTCGCGCGCGGCGACGTCTTCTACGCCGATTACGGCCGGCTCGGCTCAATCGCGTTCCGCTTCGCCTGAGGCATGCAGACCGCCATGCAGACGCCAACCAATAAGCTCAAGCAAGCGCTCGGCGAAGGCCGCCCGCAAATCGGCTTCTGGCTCGCGCTTGCCAATCCGATCAGCGCCGAGATCTGCGCCGGTGCCGGCTTCGACTGGCTGCTGATCGATGGTGAGCATAGTCCGCAGAGCCTGCCGCTCGTGCTTGCGCAGCTCCAGGCGATCGCCGCCTACCCCGCCCATCCGATCGTCCGGGTCCCGTCGTCGGATCCGGTGACGATCAAGACCTATCTCGATCTCGGCGCGCAGAGCTTGCTGGTGCCGATGGTCGACACCGCCGACCAGGCTGCAGCGATCGTCAACGCCGCCCGTTATCCCCCGGCGGGCAATCGCGGCATCGGCGGGGCTCGCGCGGCGCGCTGGGGGCGATACCCGCGCTATATCCACGAAGCCAATGACCAACTCTGCCTGATCGTCCAGATCGAGACCGTTCGCGGGCTCGACAATATCGAGGCGATCGCAGCGGTCGACGGCATCGACGCCCTGTTCGTGGGGCCGGCGGACCTCTCCGCATCGATGGGCCATGTGGGCCAGCCGGCGCATCCCGAGGTGCAGGCGGCGGCACTCGACGCATTCCGCCGCATCCGCGCCGCCGGCCGCGCCGCCGGCATCCTCACCCGCGACGAGGAGTTCGCGCGCCGCTCGATCGAGCATGGCGCGCTGATCGTCGGCGTCGGCGTCGACACC
>JAQGLH010000247.1 GCA_028293005.1 Alphaproteobacteria bacterium | reverse complement strand
TATGGGCCCTGGCGCGGCGCAACACGCCGCTCGCCGCCGCCGATGCGATCGAATGGGGATCGCGCAGGGTCGACATTGCCCTGCTCGGCCTGTTCTTCTCGCCGGCCGTGGTCGGCGTCTACTATGTCGCGCAGCAGGTCGCGACCTTGCCGCAGAAGCTCAAGACCAGCTTCGATCCGATCCTCAGCCCGGTGATCACGCAGAAGCTCGCCGAGGGCGACCGCAAGGCGGTGGCGCGCCAGATCCGCCAGGTCGGCTTCTGGATCATCGCCGCGCAAACCGGTGTCGCGCTCGCGCTCGCGATTCCAGGCGAGGCGGTGATGGGCCTGATGGGTCCGAAGTTCGTCGGCGGCACCGGCGCGCTGGCGTTCCTGCTCGCAGCCGAGGTGATCGCGGCGACCGCGGCGGTGTCCGAAGCGGCGCTGATCTACGTCGCGCGGCATCGCAATCTGGTGATCTCGACCGTGATGATCCTCGTCCAGATCCTGCTGTCGATCGGCTGGATCCTCGGCATGCGCCATCTCGGGATGCGACCGGCGATCCAGGCGGTCGGCCCGGCGATCGCTTTGTGCCTGTCGCTCGGCATGGCTTCGATCCTCAAGTCGCGGCTGCTCTCGCACCTGCTCGGCGCGCCGGTCTCGGGCTGGCGCTGGGCCCTGGTCTGGGCGGCCGCGGTCGCGGCATCGGTCGGTCAGCTCGCGACGATGATCCCCGAATGGGGCGAGCTGATCATCGGCATCCCGGCGATCATGATCAGCTTTGGAGCGATGATCTGGAAGCGCGGCTTCACCGCCGAGGACCGGCTGCTGTTCCGCCGCAAGAAGCCGGGCGGGCCCGCGGTGGCGGCGCCTGCCACGCCGCCCGAGCTCTAGACGGAGCGCTACTCCGCCGCCGCGAGCGGAGTGACCGCCGGTCCGTTGAGCACCTCGCCGTCGGGCGCGAACTGCGACCCGTGGCACGGGCAGTCCCAGCATTTCTCGAAGCTGTTCCAATGGACGAGGCAGCCGAGGTGGGTGCAGACCGCCGAGCGCTGATGGACGATGCCGTTCTCGTCCTTCGCGACCGCGAGCTTGCTCAGGCCCTTGCGCATGAGGCCGCCTTCCCCCGCCGCGAGATCGTCGGGCGAGGCGATTTCGCCCGGCCCGATATATTCGGCGAAATTCTTCATTGCGCCGGCCTGATCGCGCACGAACTCGCCGAGCGATACTGTCGAGGTCAGCGATTTGCGGGCCGGATCGAGCAATCGGGCGTAGCGGCTGTCCTCGCCGATGATCAAAGGCAGGATCGTCAGGCTGCCGGCGACGCCGTTGGTGATGCCCTGGCCCGAATCGCCGGTGTGGACGTAGATGTTGCGGCTGCCGGGGTTGCGGCCCGAAAAAGGCATGAAGTCGATCGGCTCGAGCACCTGCCCGGACCAGCGATAGTCGGCCGCGGCGAAGCTCGGATAGCGCTCGCGCGTCCAGCGCTCGAGGTCGGCGAGCCTTTGCTCCATGTCATTGGCTTCGCCGCTGCGATGGTCGCCGCCGCCGACGATCAACAGATCCTCGGCGTCGCCCAGCGGCTGGATGCGGACATAATGATAGGCTTCCATCGTGTCCCAGACGAGCGCGTCGGGCACCGATCCCTTGGCCACGGGCCCGGCGATCGCATAGGTGCGGTCGGGACGCTGCTTGCTATGGATTGCGACCTTGTCGTTGGTGGGCGAGTTGGTCGCGAACACCGCGGCGCTCGCGCGGATCACCGGGCCCGCCTCGGTCGTGATCTCGACGCCTTCTTCGGTCTCCTCATCGCCGGCATGCACGGTCTCGGCGAAGAACCGGCCGCCGCGCGCCGCGATCGCGTGCGCCAGCCCTTTCAGATATTTGGTCGGATGGAAGCGGCCCTGATCGGGGAAGCGCAGCGCCCGGCCGGTGTCGAGCGCGGGCACCGGCGCGCGATCGACCCATTCGACCGCGACGCCGATCGACCGACAGGCGCGATATTCGTTCTCGAGATCATGGGCATCATTCTCCTCGGCCGGAAACAAATAGCCGTCGACACGCGCGAAATCGGCGGCGATACCCTCGTCGCGGCAGATCGCCTCGATCCGGTTCACCGCGGCGACCTGGCTGTCGTAATAAAGCCGCGCGTCATCCTCGCCGCGGACGCGGATCAGCTCGCTGTAATAATCGTCGAGCTCGGTGGCGAGATGGGCGGTCGTGCGTGCCGTCATGCCGGTGCCGATCCGGCCGCGATCGATCACGATCACGCTCCGGCCGAAGCGCGCCAGCTCGTAAGCGATCGACAGTCCGGCGATGCCCGATCCGACCACCACGACGTCGCACGCCGCGTCCGTATCGAGGCGCGGCGCGTCGAACGCCGGCGCCTCGTCCATCCAGCAGGATCTGCTCGCTTCGTCGCCGACGTTCATTGCGCTTCTCCCATGCTTAGGGAGGGCAACGGGAGCCCGTGCGAAGGGTTCCCGAGATGACCTAGGCCCCCGGCGCTGCCGGCGGTGCCCTACGTCCGCAAGGGAGATCTGATCCTCGCCACGGGTTCGTGGGGGGCCGCCAAGCGGTGGCGGGGCGCTCTTTTTCGTTCGAGCCTAATGCCGGAAGTGGCGCATTCCGGTGAACAGCATCGCCAGTCCCGCCTCGTCGGCCGCGGCAATCACTTCGTCGTCGCGGACCGACCCGCCCGGCTGGATGACCGCGGTTGCGCCCGCCTCGACCGCGGCGAGCAATCCGTCGGCGAACGGGAAGAAGGCGTCGGAGGCGACCGCCGAGCCGATCGTGCGCGGCTCGGCCCAGCCGGCCTTCGCCGCCGCATCCTTCGCCTTCCACGCGGCGATGCGCGCCGATTCGAGGCGGTTCATCTGCCCCGCGCCGACACCCGCGGTCGCGCCGCCCTTGGCATAGACGATCGCGTTCGACTTGACGTGCTTGGCGACCGTCCAGGCGAAGCGGCAGTCGGCGATCTCGGCGGGCGTGGGCTGGCGCCTGGTCACGACCTTCAGCTCGCCGAGTTG
>JAQGLH010000236.1 GCA_028293005.1 Alphaproteobacteria bacterium | reverse complement strand
GCCGGGGGTCGAAGCCGCGCGCATCGCCGCGATCGGTTATTGCTTCGGCGGCTTCGCCTCGCTCGAGCTCGCGCGCGGCGGCGCCGATGTCGCCGCCGTGGTCGGCTTCCACAGCGGGCTTCCGATCGACCGGCCCGAGGACGCGTGGAACATCAAGGGCAAGGTGCTGATCCTCAACGGCACCGCCGATCCGGTCGTGCCGCCCGAAAAGCGGCTTGCGTTCGAGACGCAGATGAACGCCGCCGGAGTCGACTGGCAAATGCATCTCTACGGCGGCATCCAGCACAGCTTCACGATGCAGGGCGTCGAGAAGCTCGGATTGCCCGGCATGGCCTATGACAAGAATGCGGACGCGCGCTCGTGGCGCGCGATGCTCGACTTCTTCGCCGAGACGATCGATCCTCCCCGGCACGGCGAAGGGAACCGCGCATAGCACGGCGGAAGGGCAGCTCCGATCAGATGGCCAGCCCTTCCACCACATTGCCGTGGTCCCCTCCCTGTGCCGGGGCGGATCTGGTAAGGAGCCGAGATGGCCTCGCTTCACCACGAAGGCGCTGAACGCCAGGCGACCATCTATCGCCATCGCTTGCCGGTGCGGCTGTGGCACTGGCTGAATGCCGTCACCGTGTTCGTGATGCTGATGAGCGGGCTGATGATCTTCAACGCGCATCCGCGCCTCTACTGGGGGCAATATGGCGCCAACGCAGACCCCGCCTGGCTCGAGATCGGCAGCAATGCGACCGACGGCTATGTTCGTCTCGGTGCGCTCCAGCTGACGACGACCGGCTTCCTCGGCCTGTGGACGGACAGCGACGGCCAGGTGAAGCGGCGCGCCTTTCCGGGGTGGGCGACGATCCCGTCGCGCTACGATCTCGCCGGGGCGCGGCATTGGCATCTCGCCTTCGCCTGGTTGCTGGTCGTCCCCGGATTACTCTACTGGCTGTGGGGCTTCGCCGCGCGCCACATCCAGCGCGATCTTGCGCCGACGCGCGAGGAGCTCGCGCCGCGCCATGTCTGGCGCGATATTTCCAATCACGCGCGGCTGCGCTTCGCGACCGGGGACGAGGCGCGCCGCTACAACATCCTGCAGAAGGTGAGCTATATGGCGGTGATCTTCCTGCTGCTGCCGGTCGCTGTGCTCACCGGCCTGACGATGTCGCCGGCGATCGATGCGGCCTGGCCGTGGCTGATCGATCTGTTCGGCGGCCGTCAATCGGCGCGTTCGCTTCATTTCATCGCCGCGATGCTGCTTCTCGCATTCATTATCGTCCATCTCCTGATGGTGCTGCTCGCCGGTCCGATCAACGAGCTGCGCTCGATGATCACCGGCCGCTACCGGTTGCCGGCGGAGAAGGATGTATGAGCGGCCCGGTCTCGCGTCGCCGCCTGATCGCAGCGCTCGGCGCGGGCGCAGGAGGGCTCTTGCTCTCGGGCTGCGACCGCATCGGCCAGACCAAGGCGTTCCGCAGCTTCCTATCCTCGGCCGAAGCGCTGACGATGAAGGCGCAGCGCCTCGTCGCGTCGCGCCAAGCGCTCGCGCGCGAATATGCGCCGGCCGACATCTCGCCGAGCTTCCGCACCAACGGCAACAGCATGCCCGCCTCGCCCGAATATCGCGCGCACGCCGCGAGCGGGTTCGCCGATTGGCGGCTCACGGTCGACGGGCTGGTCGAACGGCGGCTGGCTCTGTCGCTCGACCAGATCAGGCGCATGCCGGCGCGCAGCCAGATCACGCGCCACGACTGTGTCGAAGGCTGGAGCGCGATCGGCCAGTGGGTCGGAGTGCCGCTGAAGCTGCTGCTCGACTCTGCCGCCCTCAAGCCGGAGGCGCGCTACATCGTCTTCTACTGTGCCGACGATTTCGGCGGCGTACCTTATTATGAGAGCATCGACCTCGTCGACGCTTTCCATCCGCAGACGATCCTCGCCTGGGGGATGAACAATGCGCCGCTTCCGATCGGCCACGGCGCCCCGCTGCGCCTGAGAGTCGAGCGCCAACTCGGCTACAAGCACGCAAAATATGTGATGCGGGTCGAAGCGGTCGCCGACCTCGCGGCCATCGGCAAAGGCAAAGGCGGCTATTGGGAAGATGCCGCCGGCTATCATTGGTATGCGGGGATATGACGCTAGTGAGCGCCTCCGCGTGGCGGGGAAGATCTATTCCTCCGCAGGTAGCACGCCGCGGCGCATCTGGTCGCGTTCGATCGATTCGAACAGGGCTTTGAAATTGCCCTCGCCGAACCCCTGGTTGCCCTTGCGCTGGATGATCTCGAAGAAAATCGGTCCGACCATGTTCTCGGTGAAGATCTGGAGCAGAAGGCCGCCGCCGGTCTCGGGCGCGCCGTCGATCAATATGCCGCGCTTGCGCAGCTCGGCGACGTCGTGGCCGTGGCCCGGCAGCCGCTCGTCGATCATGTCGAAATAGCTGGCGGGGGTTTCCTGGAAGCGGATGCCGTTGGTGCGGAGCTGATCGACGGTTGCGAATATATCGTCAGTTGCAAGTGCAAGATGCTGGATTCCCTCGCCTTTATACTCGCGGAGGAATTCCTCGATTTGGCTGTGCTCGTCCTGGCTTTCGTTGAGCGGGATGCGGATCTTGTCGTCCGGCGCGGTCATCGCGCGCGACACCAGTCCGGTCTGCGCGCCTTCGATGTCGAAATAGCGGATCTCGCGAAAGTTGAAGATGCGTTCGTAGAAGCTCGCCCAATAGTCGATCCGGCCGCGGTGGACGTTGTGAGTGAGGTGGTCGAGCGTGTGCAACCCGACCGACGCCGCGTCGCGCCGCGCGTCCTCCACCGGCACGAAATCCACGTCGTAGATCTGCTCGGCGCCGTAACGGTCGACCAGATAGAGATAGGACCCGCCGATGCCTTCGATCGCCGGGATGTCGAGCTCGCCCGGGCCGCGTCGGTTGGTGGCCATCGTCGCCCCGCGGTCGATCGCCATCGCCAGCGCAGCCGCAGAGTCTGCGACGCGGAACGCCATTGCGTTCGCCGAAGGGCCGTGCGCGCGACGGAAAGCGGCGCCCTGGCCCGACGGCGCCATGTTGAGGATGAAGTTGATGTCGCCCTGCGCGTAATGGCGCACGTTCTTCGAGCGGTGATTGCCGAGATGGGTGAAGCCTATCGCGCGGAACAAAGCGGCGAGCGCTTCAGGCTCGGGTCCGGTAAACTCGACGAATTCGAAGCCGTATAGGCCCAGCGGGTTTTCGCGCGCCGCGGCCTCGTGCGGGAGATTTTCGTGGTGGCGCTTGTCTTTGGGAGCCATGCTGCGCTTTCTCCAGCAAGCCTTACGACCCCTATCAGCAGCGGGAAGGGGCGGCAAATGCTTGCGCTGGGAGTGGGTGAACCCCTATCTCCGCTACTCATTTACCTTCAACGCGTGAGACCGAAGCATGGCTGCCACCCATTCTACCCGATTGCTCATCCTCGGTTCGGGTCCGGCAGGGCTGTCGGCGGCGATCTACGGCGCGCGGGCGGGCATGGCGCCGATCGTCGTCCAGGGAATCCAGCCGGGCGGGCAGCTCACCATCACCACCGACGTCGAAAATTATCCGGGCTTTCGTGATGTCATCCAGGGACCGTGGCTGATGGAGGAAATGCAGGCGCAAGCCGAGCATGTCGGCGCGCAGATGATGTGGGATCATATCGTCGAAGTCGATTTGTCGCGCCGGCCGTTCCGGTTGGTGGGCGACGGCGGCATCGTCTATTCGGGTGATGCGCTGGTGATCGCGACTGGCGCGCAGGCGCGGTGGCTCGGCCTTCCCAGCGAAGAGCGTCTGTCGGGCAAGGGCGTGTCCGCCTGCGCCACCTGCGACGGTTTCTTCTATCGCGGCAAGAGGGTCGCGGTGATCGGCGGCGGCAACACCGCGGTCGAGGAAGCCTTGTACATGAC
>JAQGLH010000014.1 GCA_028293005.1 Alphaproteobacteria bacterium | reverse complement strand
GAGGCCGGCCGAGACCGACCAGCTTTCCGAAATCTGCCCGTCCTCGTCCTGGAGCACATAGGTCTCGGCGCCGTGGAGGACGCCCGGGCGGCCGCGAAGCAGGGTCGCGCCATGCTCGGCGCCGTCGAGGCCCCGCCCCGCCGCCTCGACTCCGATCAGCCGCACGCCCGCATCGTCGATGAAATCGGCGAACATCCCCATCGCGTTCGAGCCGCCGCCGACGCAGGCGATCACCGCGTCCGGCAGGGCACCGGTCTCTTCGAGGATCTGCGCGCGCGCCTCGCGGCCGATCACCCGCTGGAAATCGCGCACCATCGTCGGGAAAGGATGCGGGCCGGCGGCAGTGCCAAGCAGATAATGGGTGGTGGCAAAGCTTCCCGCCCAGTCGCGCAAAGCCTCGTTGACGGCGTCCTTGAGCGTCTGGCCGCCGCTCGTCACCGGCACGACCTCGGCACCCATCAGCCGCATCCGGAAGACGTTGAGCTTCTGCCGCTCGACATCGTGCGCGCCCATGTAGATGCGCGTTTCGAAACCAAGCAGCGCGCCGACGATCGCGGTGGCGACGCCATGCTGCCCGGCGCCGGTCTCGGCAATCAGCCGCGTCTTGCCCATCCTCTGCGCGAGCAGCCCCTGGCCGAGCACCTGGTTGGTCTTGTGCGCGCCGCCGTGCAGCAGATCCTCGCGCTTGAGATAGATCCGGACCGGATCCTTGGCGAGGTTGCGGCAGCGCGTCAGCGGCGTCGGGCGACCGGCATATTTGGTGAGCAATTCGTTGAGCTCGGCATTGAAATCGGGGTCGGTCCCGGCCGCGACGAACGCCGCTTCGAGCTGCTCGAGCGCAGGCATCAAGATCTCGGGCACATAGGCGCCGCCGAATTCGCCGAAACGGCCGCGGCTCAACATCGTCTCTCTCCCTGCACGCTATTCTTTCCTGCCTCGGTGCCCGTTCCCTGCCGGACCGGCAGCCGCAACGCTTCGAACAGGGCGGCAAGCTTCGCGGGCGATTTCACTCCCGGTGCGTTCTCGACGCCCGAATTGACATCGACGCCCCAGGCGCCCAGCCGCGCGGCGGCGGCGATATTGTCGGGCCCGAGCCCGCCGGCGAGCAGCCCCTGCGCGAGATCGGCGCGGGCGCTCACCGCGTCCCAATCGAAGCTTTGCCCGGTCCCGCCCGAACGGCCACCGACCGCAGTGTCGAACAGCGGCCGGTCGCCAATCGCTCCCGAGGCGGTGTCGCCACCCTCGGAAACGCCGACCGCCGTCCAGATCTCGCAACCCTGTGGCAAGCTTCCCCGCAGCACCTCGATGTCGCTCCCGCTCCGGGCACCGTGAAGCTGGACCGCGACCAGGCCGAAGCGTCGTGCCGCCGCAGCGATGTCGGCAACCGGCGTGTCGCGGAACACGCCCACCAGGGGGAAGCCCTGCTCGCCCGCACGGGTGGCAATCTTCTCGGCGACAGCTTCCGGCACGTTACGCGGGCTGTCGCTCGCGAAGATCATCCCGCCGAGGCTCGCGCCGGCGCAGCGTGCCCGGTCGAGATCGGCCGGCGAGGTCAGGCCGCAGACCTTGACCCGGCCATAAGCGAGCCGGCGCGCCGCGCCGGCGATGTCGTCTTCCGCCATCAGCGACGATCCGACCAGGAATGCATCGGCATAAGGCGCGAGCCGCTCGACGTCGGCGCGGCTCCTGATTCCGGATTCGGCGATCAGGATCGGACCTGGCGGGACCAGGGGAGCGAGCCGCTCGGTGACCGCCAAATCGGTCTCGAGCGTCTTCAAGTCGCGGTTGTTGATGCCGATGATCTTCGCGCCGAGCGCCAGCGCGCGCTCGAGCTCGGCCTCGTCATGCACCTCGACGATCGCACCCATCGCAAAGCGCTCGGCCTCGGCCATGCAGGCGGCAGCCTCGTCGTCGTCGAGCACCGAGAGCATCACCAGCACCGCGTCGGCGCCCTGCGCCCGCGCCTCGGGCACCTGGCGGACGTCGACGGTGAAATCCTTGCACAGGATCGGCCCGTCGAACATCGCGCGGACCGCGCGCAGATCGGCGAACGAGCCGCGGAAATAGGGCGTGTCGGTGAGCACGCTGATCGCGTCCGCGACGTCGGCATAGGCACGCGCGACCACATCCGGCTCGTGCCCCGCGGAGGCGCCGCGCGACGGCGAGGTGCGCTTCATCTCCATGATGAAGCGCGCTCCCGGCCGCGCCAGCGCACCGGCAAGGCTGCGACGCGTGGGCTCGGCACGCGCGCGCAGCCAGTCGAGGCTCTGCCCCTCGAGCCGCTCGGCAACGTCCTTGCGCTTGCGCGCGACAATCTCGCCGAGGACTCCGCCGGGCTCAACCACGGCTTGCCGCCACGAACGCGTCGAGCCGCGCCAGCGCACGCCCGTCGTCGAGCACCCCCATCGCCGCCTGCGTGCCGGTGCGCAGATCGTCCGCGAGGCCGGCAGTCATCAGCAGCGCGCCGGTGTTGATCGCGACCATCCCACGCTCGGCTTCGCTGCCGGTGCCGCCGAGCACGGCGCGCAGCCGGCGCGCATTCTCCTCGGGATCGCCGCCGGCAAGCGGCTCGATCGAGGCCCGCGGCAGCCCTGCCTGCTCGGGCGTGATCGTCAATGCCTCGATGGTTCCGTCCCGGACACGCATCGCCATCGTCTCGGTATGGAGCGCGATTTCGTCGAGCCCCCCGCCGTGGACGACCAATGCGCTGCCGCAGCCCAGATTCTGCAAGGTGCGGGCGATCGGCTCGATTAGCCGCGGGTCCGCTACGCCGACGAGCTGGACCGGCGGCGCCGCCGGATTGAGGCACGGCCCGAGCATGTTGAAGATCGTGCGCACGCGCAACGCGCGGCGCACCGGCCCGGCGTGGCGCATGCCGGGGTGATATTGCGGCGCGAACAGGAAGCAGACCCCGGAGGCATCGAGCACGCGGCGCGCCTCGAGAGCGGGCAAGTCGATCCGGGCGCCGAGCCGCTCGAGCACGTCGGCCGATCCGCAGCGCGAGGTGATCGAGCGATTGCCGTGCTTGACCACCGGCAGCCCGCAGGCGGCGGCCGCGAAAGCGACCGCGGTCGAGACGTTGATCGTGCCCGAACGATCGCCGCCGGTGCCGCAGGTGTCGGCGAACAGGATGTCGGGGCGCGGAAAAGGCTCGGCGGCGGCGCGAAGCGCGCGGGCGGCGCCGATCAGCTCGGCTGCGGCTTCGCCTTTGGCCTTGAGCGCGACGAGAAAGCCGGCGAGCGGCGCCTCGTCGAGCGTGCCGTCGACAATTGCCGCGAACAGCGCCTCGGCCTGCTCGACATCGAGGTCCTCGCCCGCGCAAAGACGATCGATCGCCTCCTCGACCGCGGGTGGCGCCTTCTCTTCAGCTTCGGTTTCTGTCGGGTTCGTGGGGTTCATGATCGAATGTCTCGCAACCAAAAAAAGGCCCGCTGGGTGGGCGGGCCTTCCGGGCTTCGCTCGTCGCTTGATAGCGGGAGCGGATCAGCTCAGCACGGCGCGCCGTCTTTATCCGCGCACCAGCGCCAGCGACGCGGCCGGCACAGCGGCGCACGCGCGCGCCCAAATCCACGCGCCGCGCGGGAAAGACGTGTGCCGAACGGAGCGGGACCGGTTGCGATCATGTCAGCCTCATTGCGCCCGAAGGCGAAAAGGTCAAGCACGGCGCCCTGCGCCCGGAGGCAGCGCTTCGGAAAAGATTGAAAAAAGGGCGCCCCGGCTGCTTCGACCGGAGCGCCCACAGGGGAATGAGCTTTTCAGCTGAACCCATTAACGGCGCACCGGGCCGATTGTTTCGGCGTTCATCGCTGATCCGTCTCGCTCCACCGATTGCTTGCCGCTTCCGCAGCCCCCACATTATACCTAAGCGACGAAATAGAGGATTTGGTGTGTTTGACCGAGCCGCACCAGCCCGCTCCCCGACCCGGCTCCCATCCAGGATAATTTGGGAGCCCTGACGGGGCAGCGGGCCGGAGCGGCTTCACGCAAAAGGCGACAGGAACAACATGATTTCTCAAAAGACCCGTTACGCGTTGCGTGCCCTCCTCTACCTCGTCGAGCGGGGCAAAGGCGCGCCGGTGCAGATCGGCTCGATCGCCGAGACTCAGCAAGTGCCGCGCAAATATCTTGAGCTGATCATGCTCGAGCTCAAGAAGGCCGGGATCGTCACCAGCGTGCGCGGCCCGGCCGGGGGGTATCGCCTCGCGCGCGCTCCCGAGGAGATATCGTTCGGCGAGGTGATCCGCACGCTCGAGGGGCCGATTGCGCTCGTGCCCTGCGCGAGCGTCAATTTCTACGCGCGCTGCGGCGATTGCCACGACGAGCAGACCTGCGCGATTCGCAAGGTAATGATGGTCGTGCGCGATACCAGCGCGCAGATCCTCGAAGGCACCAGCCTTGCGGCGGCGGCCGGATTTGAAGAGGCTGCTGAGGCGACGGACCGTTCTGTTTCAGCGACGAGCTGAGTTAAATACCTGTTCCCTAGTAGCGTACTAGTGTTTAACCTCTCCAACACTCAACGGGAGGGTTTAATGCATAGGTTCAAAACGCTCGTGGCGGCGGCGATTCTGTCCGCGGGCATCGTGCTGCCGGCGGCAGCGCCTGCTCCGGCACAATTGCTCAACGTCTCTTACGATCCGACCCGAGAGCTGTACCGGGCGGTCAACGAACGCTTCGCGCAACGCTGGAAGGCGCAGTCGGGGCAGACTGTGACGATCCGGCAGAGCCATGGCGGTTCCGGCAAGCAGGCGCGCTCGGTGATCGACGGTCTGCAGGCCGACGTCGTCACGCTCGCGCTCGCCTACGACATCGACGAGATCGCGACGCGCGGCAAATTGATCGCGCCCGACTGGCAGGCGCGCCTCCCGAACAACAGCTCGCCATATTATTCGACGATCGTCTTCCTCGTCCGCAAGGGCAATCCCAAGAAGATCGCCGATTGGGACGATCTGATCCGGCCCGACGTCAAGGTGATCACGCCCAACCCCAAGACCAGCGGCGGCGCGCGATGGAATTATCTCGCGGCCTGGGGCTATGCGATTCGCAAGTTCAACGGCGACACGGGCAAGGCCCGCGAGTTCATGGTGCGGCTGTTCCGCAACGTGCCGGTGCTCGACAGCGGCGCGCGCGGCTCGACCACCACCTTCGTCCAGCGCGGCCAGGGCGACGTGCTGATCGCCTTGGAGAATGAATCGTTCCTCGCCGTCAACGAGCTCGGCCGCGGCAAGTTCGACATCATCGCGCCGCCGCTCTCGATCCTCGCCGAGCCGCCGGTCGCGGTAGTCGACAAGATCGTCGACAAGAAGGGTACGCGCAAGCTCGCCGAGGCCTATCTCAAATATCTCTACACGCCCGAGGCGCAGGAGATCATCGCGGCCAATTATTATCGCCCGCGCAACCCGCAGGTAGCGGCGAAGTACAAAGGCCGTTTCCCCAACCTGAGGCTGATGACGATCAACAATTTCGGCGGTTGGGCGAAGGCGCAGGCAACCCATTTCAACGATGGTGGGCTGTTCGACCAGATCTTCGAAACTGCAAAACGCTGACTCCCTAGCCAGCTTTCCCCCCTGGCGGTCCGGTTCGGACCGGGCCGCCATTTTTTTTCGAATGGAGAAATAACATGCGTCTCCTGCTCACTGCGGGCGTCTCCCTGCTCGCGCTCGCTTCCGCTCCGGCTCTCGCGCAACCCGAAGAGCCCAACCAGCCGGCCACCGATCAGTCCGCGAACCCGACTGGCGCACCGAACGATGCACCCGTCGGCGGCACGATCGACACGATCGTCGATGACACCCCCGCGCCGGTGGCTGCGCCCGCGCGGACCGGCGATCCGGTGCTCGACCGCCTCAACGCGCTCGAAGCCAAGGTAACGCAGCTCGAGACCCGCAACGCCGAGCTCGAGCAGCAGGCCCAGTTCAATCAGACTCGGCTCGAGAGCGTCGAGACTCGCGCCGCTAAGAACGTCCAGTTCAGCTGGGGC
>JAQGLH010000189.1 GCA_028293005.1 Alphaproteobacteria bacterium | reverse complement strand
TGCTGCAGCGAAGCGGCCCACGCCGCGCCCGACAAGCTGAAATGACGGCGCATCACTATGGCGATCGAGCTCTCCGGCGGATAAGCTTCCATGCCGTCACCTGACGCGGCGCTGGTCAATTGTCCCGCCCAACCCCGAACAGCCATCCGCAACACATCGGCGGGACGCTCGGCAATCGTGCGCCTGATGATCGCCGCTTCCTCGGCGCGAAGGCGCTCGGGCGCAGTACGTTGCAGAACGTGGAGCGGCGACTCCCGACCCCAAAGATAGGCTGAGCCGGGCGATTTCGATCGCTCGATCAAGGGCTGCGCCGCGCAGAGCGACAGCGTACGTTCCGCGCACGCTTCGTCCAGCACCTCGCCCGCCAAACCGCGTTCGAGCAGGCTCGCGAACATGAAGCTCTCACTCATCACGGCCGGCCGAAATTGCCCGGTGACGAGAACATTCGCTGTCGACAGGGCGAGCACCGCCAGGACCCAGGCCGCGGCCGCTTGCGCTGCGCCTGCGAGCGCTTGCCTGCGAGGCCCCCACCGAACCGCGGCCACAGCCGCCACCGGTATCAGAATCGCCGCGATCGCAAGGTGGCTGAGGTGAAAGCCGATGAGCATCGTCAGCAACATTGTAAGCAGCAGCCGGGCGCGGCGCGGCAGATCGCGGTGCGGGAAGACCAACAGGAAGATCAGCACGACCATCAATCCGGTAAAGAGATCGGGCATGACTTGACCAACAAACCAAGGCAGGCTGCTCGCCACGGCAAGCAGTGCAGTCGCGCCGATCAGCGCGCGCGGCGCCCGCCGTTCGGTCGCCCCTGTCATAACCAGCCCGATCACCCAGGTGGCGAACAGCGCCTGCGCAATGACGATACCCCACAGACCGAAGGCGAGATGGAAGGGCGCGATCGCGAGACCATAAGTTGCGGGCCGGTCCTTCGGATAACCCAAGGCTTTTCCGATGGACAAATAGGTGCCGCTGTCGTTGAAAAACATCGGAAAGCCGTTCGCGAAGGCGATCCAGAGGAGGAACATCGCACCGAGCAGGTGTGCGGCCGGCCATGCGAGCGTTCGTCGTTGGGACATGAACTTCTGGGCTGTCGCCATTCTTCGAGGGTTTCAAAGGGAGGGGTAATAGTCAACCAGGGCCTGCGCCGATTCCGGTGCGTCTTCGGGGCGCAGGGGTGCGCCGCACTCCGCGGACCCCTCAAATTCCCATTTGCGAAATTTTAGGGTTGTGCGTAGATGACCGCCATATCGGGGGCGGCGGTTTATGCCGGTCCCTGAGCATCAAGAGTGAGCCTTATGGCTCACGCCAACCTGCCCTCCCGGGCAAGGTGGCGGTCCTGGAAGGACGATGCGGCCGAACCGGCAACCAAGCGGGATCGCGTCAGCATCGTTCTTCCGAAGCGAAGGAAGAAGTGAATGAAGCCCGCGAACCATGGCCGCGCATATCCTAGAGCGGCAGCTTCGAACGCACTTTGCGCCGGCCCTTCGCTTCGCCCGCTTTGTACGGGCGGCGCATGTTGAACCGCCCTGCCGATCCGGACGCCGACAAGGCCAATACCGGGCGCACCGACGCGTTGCCGGTGCGCGACTTCGAGGTCGAGGTGCCGTTCGCGCCCGGATCGGTGACCCGCGCGCGCGTGACCGGGCCCGAGCAGGCACCGGTCGTGGTCGTGCTCGGCGGCATTTCGGCCAACCGTTTCGTCTGCGGTTTCCCCGACGGCCGGCGCGGCTGGTGGCCGGGTCTGGTCGGGGTCGGCGACGCGATCGACCCCCGCGACTTCCGCGTACTCGGGCTCGATTTCGCCGCCGACGAAAGCGGCAAGACGGCGCCCTCGACGAATGACCAGGCTTCGGTGGTGACGGCCGCGCTCGACCAGCTCGGCGTCGAGCGCGCGCACGGCTTCGTCGGTGCCTCCTATGGCGGAATGGTCGGGCTCGCGCTCGCCCAGCAGTTTCCCGAGCGGCTCGCGCGGCTGGTGGTGATCTCGGCGGGCGCTGAGCCGCATGCGGCCGGAACGGCGTGGCGCGACCTGCAGCGCCGCGTCGTCGCGCTCGGCATCGAGGCAGGTACCGCCGCCGAAGCGCTGACGATCGCGCGCGGCATGGGGATGCTGAGCTACCGCACCGCGCCCGAGTTCGGGCAGCGTTTCGAAGGCGGGTTGGACTCGCAGGATCCGCTCGGCCGCACCGAGCCGGGCGAATATCTTCGCGCCCGCGGCGAGGCGTTCCAGGCGGTGATGACTCCGCAGCGCTTCCTCAGCCTGTCGGGATCAATCGACCGCCACCGGGTCGAGCCGGAGAAGATCAGCACGCCGACTTTGGTGATCGGCGCCGAGACCGACCAGCTCGTGCTCCCCAGCCAGATGGCCGCGCTGACCGAGCGGCTCGCTGGACCGGCCGAGGTCCATCTCCTCGAATCGCTCTACGGCCATGACATGTTTCTCAAGGAGGCCGGGCGCATCGGCACGTTGATCAAGCCGTTCCTGGATGCGAGGCCCCATGACCAAGAAGCGTGAAGCCACGACGATCGTGGCCAATGCCGGCGTTGCCGCCGACGGCGCCTATGGCAGCGTCGCGCCGCCATTGTGGGCATCCGACACCTATCGCTGGCCCAACGCCGACGACAAGCCGGACTATGATTATTCGCGGACGGTGAACCCGAACCGCGACATGCTCGCGACTGCGCTTTCCGAATTGGAAGGCGCGGCCGGCGGGGTGGTCACCAATTCGGGTCAGTCAGCCTGCTTGCTGCCGCTGCTGCTCGCCGCGCCGGGCGCGCTGATCGTCGCGCCCCACGATTGCTACGGCGGCACCTACCGGCTGATCAGAGGCTTCGCCGACCAAGGCAAGATCCGCGCGCTGTTCGTCGACCAGACCGATCTCGGCGCAGTCGAGCGTGCGCTCGAGCAAGGGCCACAGCAGGTCTGGATCGAGACCCCGAGCAATCCCCTGCTCCGCGTCACCGATATCGAGGCGGTCGCATCGCGCGCGAAAGCGGCGGGTGCGCTGGTGATCGCCGACAACACCTTGCCGACGCCGGTCCGGCAAAAGCCGCTCGCGCTCGGCTGCGATCTCGTCATGCATTCGACGACCAAGGCGATCAACGGCCACAGCGACCTGTTCGGCGGCGCCTTGCTCGCCGCCGACCCGGCGATGATCGAAACCTTGCAATGGTGGACCAACGCTGCCGGCCTTGCCGCCTCGGCGCATGATGCGTGGCAGACCTTGCGCGGCTTGCGCACGTTGCCGTTGCGCGTCGACCAGCAGGAGAAGAGCGCCCGCCGGCTCGCGGATTGGCTGGCGCAGCACGGACAAGTCGCCGAAGTCCATTATCCGGGCCTCGCCTCGCATCCGCAGCGCGCGCTCGCCGAGCGGCAGCAAAGCGGCCCCGGCTTCATGATCAGCTTCCGCCTGCTCGGCGACGACGGCGCCACCGCCAAGTTCCTAGCCGCGTTGGAGCTGGTGACCTTGGCCTCCTCGCTCGGCGGTTTTTCGACCTTGATCTGCAAGCCTTCGAGCATGACCCATCGCGGCATGCCGCCAGAGGCGCAGAAGGAAGCCGGGATCGATCCGAACTTGCTGCGGCTGTCGGTCGGGCTCGAAGAAGCCGGGGATCTGATCGAGGATTTCGAAGCGGCGTTCCAGGCCGCCGAATAGGCACCTGCGGGCCGCGCCTGCCTGCATGCTGCGCGGCATAAAGCGGCCGGTGCGTATCACTATCGTCGGATCGAACGGCACGCAGCCACGCTGCCGCCAATGCTCGCAAGGTCGGAGATCAGGCCCGACGACGATGTGGAGGGCTCGCCAAGCTGTCGACGATCGTCGACATGCTTCGCGAACCCTCCTGGTTAAGCCTGACTAGAACTTCATTTGAGCGCCGACGCCGACGCGGCGCGGGAGTTCGTAGAGCACGTCGGTGCCGAGCGCGCCGGGGCGGATCTGCTGGAAGACCTTCTCGTTGGTCAGGTTCGTCGTCCAGAGGCTGAAGCGCCACTTCTCGCTGGGCGTGGTCCACGAAAGCTCGCCGTTCACCAAAGTGTAGCTCGGCTGAAAATAGTTGTTCGTGAAGTCGCCATAGACCTTCGAGCTGTGGAACAAATTGCCGGTCGCAACGAAGCGGCCGCCCGCGAGGTCATGGCCCCAGTCGAAGCCGAGATTGAACGTCCACTCCGGTGCACGAGTCATGTTGTTGCCGGAGACGTCGGTCGGCGGAGTGGCATTGCCGCCGCTCGGCTGCGGGAAGAAGCCCTGTGCAGCCGGGAAGTCCTTGTACCGGGCATGGGTGTAGGCGACCGATCCGCGAAGGTTGAGATCGTCTGTCGCCAGCGCGGTGACTTCGAGCTCGCCGCCATAGATTTCGGCATTGGCGGCGTTCTGCAGGATGTAGGTGACGCCCTGGCGCGCCTGCACCTGCAGGTCCTTATAGTCGTAATAATAGACCGAAAGGTTGGTGCGCAGCCAGCTGAGCGGATCCGCCTTGAGACCGACTTCGTACGCGCTGATCGTCTCCGGATCGGTAGCGGTGGGCACCGTTCCGACGGGCGGCAAGCCGGCCATGTTGTAGACGCCGCTCTTGAAGCCAGTGCCGTAGCTTGCATAGATATTCGCATCGTCGGCGAATTCGTAGCGCGCCGCGACGCGGTAGGTGATCTTGTCGGAGGAGGCGCTGGTTTTGCCGCCCCGGCTTGCGCCATTGAAGATCTGCTCGAACTTACGCTCTTCCCACGTATAGCGCACGCCGGCGGTCAGGAAGAACTTGTCGGCCAGCTCGTACGTGCCTTCGGCGAAGCCCGCATAGGAGGTGGTGCTCACCTCCGGCTCGAACAAGACCGAGGTCATCGGCCCAGCCGGGCCGGTCGGCCACTGATTGATCCGGAAGCCCGCATGGCCGTCGAGATGGAACGCATAAGCGCCGAGGATCCAGTTGAAACGGCCTGGCCCTGCCGACAGCAAACGAAGCTCCTGGCTGATCGTCTCCGAAATCACGCCAGGGGTGCTGGCGAGGAACTGGCCGAGCGAAACGTTCGACGCGTCGGAGTCGGAATCCTGGACCGTCGCGTTGTGGCTGTAGGAAGTCGTCGTCTCAAGGTTGAACGCGTCGAACTCGAACTGGGTCTGCAGTGCGAAATTGTAGCGCTCGGTGTTGAGGCGCGGCACGAAATCCAGCGAAGCCTGCCAGGGCTTGGTCGGCAGGATCGCGCCGAATGAGCGCCCGAGGGTGTTGGGGAGACCGGTTGTGCGGTCGACGTACGGCTGCGGCGAGTTCACCGAGCTGTTCGAATCGAAATATTCGCCGATCAGCACGAACTTCATCGTGTCGCTGGGGCGGAACAGCAATTTGCTGCGCACGTCGAAGACTTCGAGCTCGCCGAGCTTGCCGCCGCGGACAAGATCCTCAACATAGCCGTCGGTCTTGCGATAGAGGGCGGCGACGTCGGCCGCGACCGTCTCGGTCAGCCCACCGGTGAGATAGCCACGGAAGTCATAGTCGTCGGTGCCCTCGGCGGTCCGGCCGTAACGGGCGGCAACGCGTCCGCTCGTCTTGAACTTGGGATCGGGGGTGATGACGTTGATCAGGCCGCCGGTCGCGTTGCGGCCGAACACGGTGCCCTGCGGACCGCGCAGCACCTCGACACGCTCGACCTCGACCAGCTCGACATAGGTCGAGAAGGGATCGGCCTGGTAGATGCCGTCGACATAGGTCGCGACATTCGCCTCGTCGCCGACCGAGATGCCGTTCGAGCCGACGCCGCGGATGGTCGGCGTGAACACGCCGAAATTGCGCGCGCCGTTGAAGCCCGGGACGACCTGGGTGAGGTTACGGACCGAGGTGACGTCGGCAGCCTGGAGCATGGAACCGGCGATGGCCGTCACGGTGACCGGGATATCCTGGAGGCGCTCCTCGCGCCGGGTCGCGGTGACGACGATATCTTCGAAGCCGCCTTCGTCGGCGGCGGCGGGCGCCGGAGCCGCGGCCGGCGCGGGAGCTGGAGAGGGATCAGGCGAGCCGAGTTCCTGTGCCATCGCGGGCGCGCTGACCGAGCACAAAAGTAGCGCCCACGTAGAATGAAGCCTCGACATTGACCTGATCTCCCAATGATTTTTGTTCAGCACCCGAGGACCGGGTGTGAGCTTGGACGGTACAGCTGCTGTTCCGTCCGCGGATCAGGCGCCTAGCGTAGCGACGGCGTCGAAGGCCAGCCTTGCTAACGTCTCGTTTTCAATTTTTCGCAACTGATGCAGATCTGCACCAACGGAGTTCTACCGTATTCGTCGCGATCGAGGTTTTCCGACACATCGATCGCGACTCTCCGGCAATTCGCGCCGGCCGCATGCGACACCAATTGTCAGATGATCCAGTCGGCCCAATCGTCGGAGGCGTCGGCGACGTGGACGTCGCTGCCCAGCTCATCTGGCGAGGCGTCGAGCGCGACGAGCACGGTAACTCCGGCGCGGCTCATCATCCGGGCGACCGCGCGCGCACGGCGTTTGTGCTCCGCATCGTCGGCCGGACTTGCGCCGAGGTCGGCGCTGAGCCCTTCGCGCAGGCTGGCATCGTCGAGTACGAAGGTCGGCCGCCCGCGGGCACCGAGGCGCTGCTGCGCCTTGTGCGCGACAGCGATCTTCTCCTCGGTCGAGCCGGTCAGCCAGATGATCCGGCCAACGGCGTGATCGCCTGCCGCCGTCTCCGTCGCCTCGGGGAACGAGTCGACCATCCCGGCTGCGACGGTTGCGTTGGTGGCGCGGTCAATCAAGATGAAGCCGCCGAGATGGCGGTTGTCGCGATAGGTCTGCGCCGCAACCT